>CALKJE010000475.1 GCA_937995675.1 uncultured Saprospiraceae bacterium | reverse complement strand
ATAAAGGCCTATTGCCCGATAAGAAGAAATCACCAAATCTGGCCGAATGATTCGTTCAAGAATTGAAGCTATTCGCTTTATTTGTGATTCATTGAAATCCTTATGATATTTATAAAAGAAATCGATAAATTCTTTAGCATAAATTTCATGAATACTATTACTAGCAATAACCAATTCAACAAATTGCTCAGCTAATGCTTCTTTTCCCATCCCTAATGGAATCCCATAATAGATAAAATTTTGAGTGTATCGCTTTACTTCTGCTCTTGTTTCATCATTTATTTCTTTGCTATTAATATTCTCAAAATAAAGAATCGCCTCTTCTACAGTAGGCTTTTTCTGGGCGAATAAGGAATAAGTAGCAATTAAAAAAAATAGCGCAATAATTGATTTTTTCATATTGAAGTTGTTTAAAATAAAATCCCGTTCACCCAACACGACCAGCCCAAAGCCGAGCCGTTCGTTTACAGTTACTGCTGTAGAAACAAAAAGCCGAGCAGTTTTAAAAGTAGCAAGGCTCAAATAAAGCTAGCTTTCCATCTATTTTTTGATTGTAAAGCGGTATCTACACCACAGACTGTAAAATACAAAAGCTTATACAGACTTTCCTATTAACACAAATCAGGAACTACGACTTTTACTCCTATTATTCAATCTCCCACTATCCTCACCAATAAATAAAGCTCCACCACCCTCTCCAAAACACACCAAAAAATAAAACAAATTTAAAACTTTTTATTTTAAAAGTAAGTCCCTATCTTTACCCCTCATTCTAACACAACGATATGTACACTACCGAACAACAACGAAGATTTGTCGAGCAATCTCGTCAACTTCTAGAAGCAACTACCGCAACCGATTCGGTTGGCGCAGAAAACCAAGCAGCCCAACTTCGACAGATTTTGATTTATCATGAATGGCGGTATTCGGTAAAAAATGATCCAGTCGTTAGTGATTTTGAATACGATACTTTATATAAAAAATTAGAAGCCCTCGAAGCGGCTTTTCCATTGCTGATCATTCCGGATTCTCCTACGCAACGGGTGAGCAGTGACATATCTGGATATGGATCTTCGGTCACGCACTTGGTGCCGATGTTGTCGCTTGCCAACTCTTATAATGCAGAAGACTTAAAAGACTTTGATACGTCTATTCGTAAACTACTCAGTGTCGACGAAGATTATCCAATTGAATATTGTGTAGAACCTAAATACGATGGTGGTAGTCTTGCTTTGGTTTATGAAAATGATTTATTGGTTCGTGGTGCGACGCGTGGAAATGGGAGTGAAGGAGAAGATATTTCTGCGAATGTCAAGTCCATGCGTTCTATTCCGGTGCGTGCAGCTTTTTCTAAATCTAAGATTGCAAAAGTAGAATTAAGAGGCGAAGCGGTGATCCGTAAAGATCGTTTTGAACAGATGAATAAAGAACGTGCAAAAGCAGGTCAACAATTATTCGCCAATCCAAGAAATACGGCCACCGGAGGTTTGAGAACCAAAGATCCCAAAGAAACTGCCGTCCGTAATATCGAAGCGTTTGTCTATCAACTTGGATACGCAGTCGATGCGGATGGAAATGATAAAATGGGCGATTTTAAAAGTCACGACGCAGGTATTGAGCTCTTAGGAAATCTAGGTTTTAAAATTCCCACGAAAGAACGGAAAGTTTGTAAAACCATCGAAGAAGCCAGTGATTTTTGTGCAAAATGGGAACGCGAACGCGAAGACTACGAATACGAAATTGATGGAATGGTCATCAAAGTAAATGACCTTGTTTTACAGGAACGTTGCGGCTATACGAGTCATCATCCACGTTGGGCGATCGCTTATAAATTTAAAGCAAAACAAGCTACTTCCAAATTGGTCAGCGTAGATTATCAGGTTGGAAAAATTGGCTCAATTACACCAGTCGCCAAGATCGAACCAGTACAACTTGCTGGAGTTACCGTTTCTTCTATCTCGCTACACAACGCAGATTTTATCACCGAAAGAGATATCAAAATTGGAGACACCGTCCTCGTCGAACGTGCAGGAGATGTGATTCCTTATATCGTAAAAGCAATGGACGAACTTCGGGACGGAAGCGAAATAGATATTAAGTTTCCGGAGGCTTGTCCGTCTTGTGCTACGCCACTGATTCGTCAAGAGGAAGAAGCTGCTTGGCGTTGTCCTAATTATCATTGCGAAGCACAACTTGTGCAACGGATGATTCACCACGTTTCTAAAGATGCGATGGATATTGATGGATTTGGTCGTTCTTATGTTGAACGTTTTCATAAATTAGGTTGGCTAAAAAGTATCGCCGATGTTTATAGTTTGGATTATGACGAAATCGCTGACCTAGAAGGTTTTGGGGATCGATCCGCTACTAAACTTCGCATAGCTGTAGAAGCTGCAAAAAAACAACCACTCCACCGCTTTTTATATAGCTTAAGTGTGCATCATTTGGGACGTAAAGTTTCCAAACTAATCGCTGCAGAAATCAAGCATGCCATGGATCTAAAAGATTGGACCGAAGAGCAGTTTACGGATATTAAAGATGTTGGTCCGGTGGTCGCTAAAAATGTAACGGCGTTTTTCAAGGATGAAGCAAACATCAGTCTAATTCGACAATTAGAATCTAATGGCGTCAATGTTCAACAAACAGAAGAAGATATTCCCCAAGTCGCCGACGCCAACGCTCCGTTGATTGGCAAAACTATTTTGTTTACAGGATCACTCAACATCAATCGTAAAGAGGCACAACAGATGGCTGAAAAAGCGGGTGCAAAAAATGTGAGTGGTGTCAGTTCTAAATTAAATATTTTGGTAGCGGGCGAAAAGGCAGGTTCTAAACTAAAGAAGGCGCAGGCATTAGGGACGGTGGAAATTTGGACGGAAGAGGAGTTTTTAAAGCGGATTGAGGGGTAATAGATTCTGTTTAATCGTTTATTTGTTTATAGAATGTTATGTTTAAATTCTATAGTGATACAGAAGATCAGTAGTATCCTGAATAGTGGCCAAAACATTTGGGATACTTTTCTGATAAAGTGTATCAGCGCGCTGGCTTTCTTTCAGGAATACAAAGCGCGGATTGGCAAATGACACAATTAGCGGTGGTACAGTTCCAAAATATTGGTTTTTAGTTAAAAAAATCCAAATATGCTTTAAACAATTAAACACCATAAACGATTAAACACCTATTAATAAACCATCCAAAATTTCGTTATCTTTGAATCTGAATAAAATTATAATTTATCATGATTTTTAGATACGCACTCATTGCCGTTTTCGGTTTGTTGATTTTTGGTTGTAAATCTCCATCAGCTACCGTAGCCACCGTTAACGAAAAAGCAAATAATAAGTTTATCCTCAACGCACACTTAAAAGACTGCGAAAAAGAACCTATCAAACTTTATCAATTTGATGGAGTTGGGTTTAAAGAATTAGCTGCCGCTCGCCTAGTTGGAAAAGATAGTTTTCAATTCGATATTACTAAGACCGAC
>CALKJE010000474.1 GCA_937995675.1 uncultured Saprospiraceae bacterium | reverse complement strand
ATCAAGTACAACTTATCGGAAACTTAGGGAAGGATGCAGAATTGATCAAATTCGAAAATGGTTCGAATAAGGTTAATGTAACCATTGCGACTTATGAATCTTACAAAAACAAAAATGGAGAAAAAGTAGAGGAGACGCAGTGGCATAATCTATTTGCTTGGGGGAAGACGGCTGAGATTATGGGCATGTACTTTAAGAAAGGAAAACAAGTGGCGATTTCTGGAAAATTATGTCATCGTACTTATAAAGATAAAGAAGGAAAAAACAGAAATGTTTCTGAGATTCAGGTGAACGAATTTACCTTCTTAGATAAGAAAAAAGTAGTTAACTAAAACTAGGTTTTCATGATGCTCAGAATGCGCGTTCTGGGCGATGTTTTACTCATTAAAAGAACGCCGCGGAGTTTCCGTGGCGTTTTCTTTTTGAGAGAAATAGTTATTGTTGCGCTTTTAAGTGCTGAAGAATTTTACCAACTGGTTGGATTGAAATTTCATTTGGTAGTTCAATGAGTATTTGTTTTTGTAAATCAAAAGCAACTTTAGATTTATTGGATGATTCTAAATTCGTGAAAATTTGGAAGCGATTATTTCGGACATTTTTTGCGACCACCGGATTTACTGCGAGTGGTTTTTTCCATAATGGTGTAATGATAATTTCTCCATTATCTAAATTCATTTTAGGAATGATCGCTTGGTATTTTTTATCACCAACTGGGATCAAGTAAAGAGGATTATACTTATTGATTTTTTTAAAATGATATTCTGCTATGGGTAGAAAATTTTTGACTTCTTTTTTATTGGTTAAATCATAAGCGAAGAAACCTAAGTCTTGGGCATGCCCCAAAAGATATCGCTCATAAATTGCCATGCTTTGCGTCATACCCGATTGTGCATCTAGTGCAGTACGTGGCAGTAAAAAACTCGGCTTCATGCGAGGGAGCAGTTCGCGATTTTCTACATCATAGCAAAAAGTAAATTCAAAGCCTGAAGTACAAACCACTTGATTTTTTTCTTCATAAGTATTCTGAAAAATATACCATGGGAAATCTGGACTATTATTAACAGGTAGTACTTTACGTTTTATTGGGCTACACTTTTCTGTATCATAAATATCAAAGATTCGATAGCTGTCCCCGAAGTCTTGATCTCGGGTGATATTATCTGCCACGATACAAATCCAAAGTTGTTCTTTGGCAATCCAAAGATTATTGTCTTCCATTAGCTTGCCTCTAACAACACAATCGTGACTGGTTGGAATGACTGCGGCTGGTTTGTTAGTTTTGTTAGAAATGGTATCTACGACTTTTGAAGTAGGAGAAGAAACCGTAGCTTTATCGGTAGTAGGTTCGGACTTACAACTAAACAACAAAGACAAAAGCGCACCGAAAATAAATAAGATAATATGATTTTTCATAGTACTGAAGTTAGAAAAGAAGCTAAATTATGGAAGAAATGGTTTTAGTGCTTCTTTACCATGCAAGATAACAGGTTTTTGATAAAAATTTAAAGGGGTATTTGCATTTGCAAATACCCCTTTATTGAAAAATCGGAGGGAATCAGTCCTAGCGATTAACCAGGGAAAGTCATAACCGTAATAACGATTAATAAAGTCATAGACGCAGCAATTAACCAAAAGCGTACATCTTTGTAAATACTGATTTCCTGTTGTGACATATGTTGAAAATTGTGTAGTGAATAATCATGATAAATGGTTCACGTATAGGCATATGAGCTTCTACGGAAAATCTTCAATAGCTAAAAGGAGGGAATTTAAAAGGAAGGATCGAGTCTAAAATTTGCAAAAAAGATGCCATTTTATAGGATTATTTGCATTTTTCGACGAAAACAAAAAGCGGAAGAGAGAATAGAAAAACCAGTCCAAAGCAGGAAGCTTGAACCTATTTTCAGGCAAAATCACTAAAAAATAGAGGTTATGCGATTAAGAATTTTTAAGAATTCCTTGATTAATTCGTTTGACAAGGCCTGGTCCTTCGTAAACCAAACCACTATAAACTTGTACGAGTGAAGCACCCGCCGCGATTTTTTCAAGGGCATCTTTAGCACTTCCAATACCGCCGACACCGATAATTTTTAGCTGACCATTCGACTTTTGGTGGAGATAACGAATTACTTCCGTAGAACGTTCTTTTACGGGTTGACCACTCAGTCCGCCCATTCCGATCTGAGAAATCTCATTTTGAGAAGTATTTAGATTTTCTCTAGAAATCGTGGTGTTGGTTGCAATGACACCACTGATTTTGGTATCCCGAGCAATGTCTACGATATCATCTAATTGTCCATCGGTGAGGTCTGGAGCAATTTTTAATAGAATAGGTTTTGGATTCGGTTTTTCATTATTTAAATCCTGCAATAAGCTAAGCAGCCGAGTTAAAGGCTCTTTTTCTTGTAAGTCACGTAGGTTGGGCGTATTAGGAGAACTAACGTTTACCACAAAATAGTCGACGTAAGGAAATAAAGCTTGAAAGCATTTTTCGTAATCTAGATGAGCAGATTCGTTAGGAGTATTTTTATTTTTTCCAATATTGCCACCAATAATCAGATTTTTAGGACGGTTCGTTTTTAAACGACTAACGAGTGCTTCCATACCTTCGTTATTAAAACCCATTCGATTGATTAAAGCTTCATCGGCAGGTAAACGGAAAAGACGAGGTTGTGGATTACCAATTTGGCCAATAGGCGTTACTGTACCCAACTCAATAAATCCAAACCCAAGCGCAGACATAGCATGGTAATGTTGTCCATCTTTATCAAAACCTGCTGCTAAGCCTACTGGGTTTTTAAAAGATAATCCAAATAGATTTCGGTGTAGTCGCTCATCTTCAACTGCATAGTAAGCACGAAAAAGATGAGAAAGAAGTGGAATCGCTAAGACTATTTTTAACCCGAAAAGCGTGAGATGATGTGCTCGTTCGGGAGAAAATAAAAAGGCGATGGGTTTAAAAAATAGTTTATACACGGCGTAATGGATCTGATGTGTCGCAAAGGTAAGGAATAGTTCAATATTCTGTATAAATTAAAAAGACGATAACTTTTTTATTAGTTATCGTCTTTTTAAACAAGCGTTTTATTTACGCCACTTCTTTTTCGGCAGTAAGTAATGCTAGGTCTCGAATTAAAAGTCTTCGTCGATCAAACGTCAGAATGTTACGGGAACGTAAATCATTGAGCACCGTGGTGACCGTCTGTCGAGAAGTAGCGGTTAAGTTAGCTATTTCTTGGTGTGTCATAAATTTTCTAACGAGCGTTTCGTAACCTACCCGTTGTCCTTTATTATTGGCAAGGTTGACTAGGAATTCAATAATTCTAGTTCGAGAATCTTTAAAAACCAAAGACTCTAAACGAGATTCCATTTCGAGTACTCGACTTCCCATAATTTTCATCATAAAACCAGAAAGACCAGAATGATCCCGCATCAAACCTTTCATTTCAGCAGTGGTGACCGTACATAGAGCAGTTTCTTCCATGCAGATGGCAAAGTCTCTTCGCTTCTCTTCTCCGATCAAAGATAATTCTCCAAAAACTTCACCTGGTCCAAGAATCGCTTTAGTGATTTCTTTACCATCTTCGCTAGTCGCACCAATTTTTACACGACCTTGGTTGATGAAAAATATCTTATCCGCATCTTCTTCCTGTAAATAAATATAACTACCTTTTTTTAAAGATTTGGTGGTGTGTGTTTCATGAACATTACCTAATTTTTGGGGACAGAAAATCCCTGTAACGTCAATGTTCTCTAAGTACCAAAGTTGTTGATTTTCCATTGTTGAAAATTTAGTCCTTATCGGGTTGTAAATCAAATCGCTTTCTAAAATCATCCACTAAAGGATTACGAGCGATCATATTTTGATAGATTTCTTTATTTGTCGCTGGCTTTTTCTGTTTAGGTGTCGCGTCTTGTTGTATGGTCGATTTTGATGGATCAATTTTTATGACCAATGGAAGTCTTTTATCGCGCAGTTGTTCTCGGATATAAGGCATTAGTCCAGATTCTTCTAGAATCATTTGTTTTGCCATCTTGGTACCAATCGTAGCGATCACTTGGTTCTCTTCAATTTTAAGTTCCGCGTTTTTTAGAGTATTACGTGCTGAAGGAGATTGTACTTGGGCTACATAGGTCATCCAAGCTTCTTGCAGGTTTTCGTTTGTAAGTCGGGACTCTTCTACTTCTTCATTTTCTGTCGCTTTATCAATATCGGCGGCAATTTTATCTAAAGAAAAGCTTGGAGTATTATGTAGCGATGGAACAGATAATTTACTTGAATCGTTCAGTTTTCGCGTTTTTTTCTCTGGTTTAGGGGTCTCTTTTACTGGCTTTGTCGGTTGAGCGACGGGTATTGTCGCTTTTGGTTCTTTGATAATAGTAGGAACTGGTGCTGCTTGAAAATTAGCCGTTTTTGTCGGAACAGCAGCTGGTGCCGGTGCTGGAACCCCTTGTTTTGTAAGGTCGACTGCTCGATTGATATAGACCATTTTGATAAGCGACATTTCTACATGTAGCCTTTTATTACGAGCCATTTTATAATTTACATCGCAATCATTTGCTAAACTAAGACCAGTCAGTAAAAAAGAAAGCGGCGCATTTTCTGCTTGCTCTTGATATTGTTTTTTAAGACTATCACTGATTTCTAATAGGCTGAGGGTAGCTTCATCCTTACAAACCAATAGATTTCGTAGATGCGCTGCCAAGCCGTTGATAAAAATATCTGGATCAAAGCCTTTGCGTAAAATTTCATCAAAAGTGTTCAATACATCTGAGACATTTTCTGTCAACATCCCACTGACGATTTTGAAAAAATAATCGTAATCCAGTACGTTTAGATTTTCAATAACTCCTTGATAAGTAATTTCTTTTCCAGAAAAACTAACCATTCGATCAAAAATAGAAAGCGCATCTCGAAGCGCACCATCTGCTTTTTGGGCGATGATATGCAAAGCGTCTTTATCCGCTTTTATTTTTTCTGTTTTACAAATTTCTTGTAGATGCTTTACAATGGCGGGAACCTGGATTCGACGAAAGTCAAAAATCTGACAACGAGATAAAATCGTTGGGATAATTTTATGTTTTTCGGTAGTAGCTAAAATAAAGATAGCATACGAAGGTGGTTCTTCTAATGTTTTTAGAAAAGCATTAAAGGCTGCCTGTGAAAGCATATGTACCTCATCAATGATAAAAACCTTGTATTTACCCTGTTGTGGTTGAAAACGAACTTGCTCAATTAGGGTACGAATATGCTCAACGCTATTATTAGAAGCAGCATCGAGTTCGGTAATATTAAAAGAAGCATTTTGATTAAAGGCCGTACAGGAAGAACAGGTATTACAAGCCTCGTGGTCTTTGGTAATATTTTCACAATTAATCGTCTTCGCCAGAATTCGGGCACAGGTTGTTTTTCCTACTCCACGTGGACCACAAAAAAGGAAAGAATGTGCTAAATGATCGTTTTGCAAAGCATTCTTAAGCGTGTTAGAAACATGCTGTTGCCCTACTACTTCGTCGAATCTAGCGGGTCGGTACTTTCTAGCCGAAACGATAAAATTACTCATATTTCAAAGGTACGAATAAATTCTATTTTGTTGAACTTATTTTATGAAACAGCTTCAATTATTAAGACCTATCAATACAAAATTGATAGGTCTTAATAAAAAGCCAAGAAGTTAATATCTAAAGCTTACTCACAACCAAGATCGGCCTGTGATATTTCATCATTATTTGGAAAACAATTGCCACTCGCTACGCTACTAGGCTGATAACGGAATAAATCTGGATCTTTTAGGCCTTCTTCTAAAAAGGCTACTAAATCATCGATTTGGTCTTCACTAAGGTTTTGAGGTATAAATTCAGGGGCTAATTGTGTGGCTGGAACATTCTCGTTTTCAGCTACTCCATTATTCTTATATTCTACCACTTCTCTAATAGAACGGAATGTACTACCGTGACCGTAAAAAGGCGAATTGGCCAGATTATAGAGTTGTGGTGTTTTAAATTTATAATTATCTGCGTCATTTTTGGTAAAACCTCCTCTTCCTAAGCGAGAGCCATCGGCTTCAGGAATATTAAAAATAGATTCTACATTGGCATCAAGATCATTCATACCATAAGCGTGGAAATTCATATTATTCAGTGCTGGTCCATTGTGACAGCTTGCACAGTTGGATTCTTGAAAGAAAACAAGTGCTCCTCTTTTCTGCTGCTCATTCATCGCATCGCTATAACCTTGTAACCAACGTTGAAAAGGAGCTTGATTAGACACGATGGTTCGCTCGTAAGCTGCAATGGCTAGACCGGCCGTTTCACGACTAATTTGTTGATCTTCTGGAAAGTCAGGAAAAGCTGCTTTAAATAAGTGACCATACATTTCTTCACATAATTCATTTTCTGTATCAAGACGGTGAACTGCTAAACCTGCGATGGCTTGTACTTCTACTCCTTCGTAGCCCAGATTGTTTACTGCAATCGGTGTTCCCGCTGGCCAGTTATCTTCCGTTCCAGCATTGATACCCGTAGCACCAAATTGTCCATTCCATAGCATTGCTTCTTGATAGGCAGTATTAAGAGTAGATGGAGATCGCAAAGGTTGTACATCGATAGAATCCATAGGAAAAAGCGTGTTAACCACTCGTCCTTCTCCATTTAATCCAAACCCCATTCCTCCTTCACCAACACCTTGAAAACGACCTGCCTGAAATCCAGCACCTGCAAAGTGACAAGATGCACAAGAAAAAGTACCCGCAGTTCCTTCAATTTTACCAGCTGTAGCAATTCCTGTTTCGTGGAAAAGTCTTCTACCTAACTCAATTTTTACTGGACTGAGCGGATTCTTTGGATCTTGTGGAATGGCACTTAAATCACTGCTACTAGGTAGCTTAAAATGCTCCTTTCCTATACCGTCGGAAACGTCTCTTAGCGCTGCTTCCAACTCTAAGTCGATTGAAGAGGTAGTTGTGTTCGGTGATTCATCTGGAGAACAGGAAACCACAAATAATGCCGTCAGGCTAATAAAACTAAGATAACGAAGTCTAAGAAAATTCATCTTATTTTGTATGTTTGTTAAAGAAGGTATTCGGATGAATAACTCAAAATTTGTACCATTGTATTAGGTACCTAAAAATTGAGTTTGGAGTTGATGGGGGAAAAGCCTATGAAAAATTTTATTAACACAAAATTAATAAAAATATATCTAATGTTGAAATACGTAAGATGGTTGTATTTTTTCTAAAAAAATTTAATCATTTTAAGTGTTTTGAAAATGTAGAAAGACTTTGCGCTACTATTATGGAAAGTTACTATTGTTGGGAGAATACACTATTCTGCGAGGATCGCAAGGATTGGCATTGCCATTGGAATTATTTCGAGGGTACTGGTCTCAAAAAGGAGTAGATCCAGTACCGGGTGTCTTATTGAAAATTGCTGATTATTTGGAGGAGAATATGTTCCCTTTTGAATTGGATTTGGCTCGTTTTAGAAAAGAGGTGATCGCGGGTTGGCATTTTACTTCTGATATTCCCTTTGGATATGGAGCAGGTAGTTCAGGTGCATTAACGGCGGGTATTTATGATCGGTACGTTGCAGAAAAGGCGAAGGAGTTATCTCAATTAAAAAAAGAGCTAGGAATGATTGAAGGCTTTTTTCATGGCGCTAGTTCAGGAATTGATCCGCTGATTTGTTATCTTAATCAATCAGTATTATTAAGAGGAAAAGACCAATTAGCGGTAGTAGAAAATATATCAGATTATCGAAATCAATTTTTCCTGATTGATACAGGTATTTCTCGAAAGACAGCACCGTTGGTTCAGATTTTTTTAGAAAAATTTAAAGATCCTAATTTTCGAAATCGTTGTGATGCTGAGTTGATCCCAGCGGTAGATGGAGCTATTGAGGCTTTTCTAAATCAGGATCGAGCAGGCCTTTTTGAGCAATGGCATGAGATCAGTTTTTTTCAGTATAAATATTTTCAAGAGATGATCCCTAAGGCCTTTCGGCAAGTTTGGTTAGATGGCTTGGCAGGAAGTGATTATAAATTAAAACTATGTGGCGCTGGTGGTGGTGGTTTTATTTTGGGAATTGGAAATTCAGAGAAACCTGAGATAGAAGGTATTTTGAAGATTTAGAAGCTGTTTAAAAATGAAGCACAATGGTTACGGCTAAGTCATTGATTGCCAATACTTCACAAATTTTTCGGCCTCGTAGCTTTGGCTACGAACCTCAAAATTTGTATCGTCTTGACAACCAAGCACTTATCCTCACCTT
>CALKJE010000473.1 GCA_937995675.1 uncultured Saprospiraceae bacterium | reverse complement strand
GCTCAAGTTCTAGAATGGAGTATTGAGCAAGTAAAAGCAAGTATCAAGAAATGGGATGCTAATTAATCGCTAGTGTGCTATAGTCTCTTAAGATGCCAAGAACTACTTCCGTTGCCCAGCGCCTAATGGAGTCATCGGAGTTTCTTTCGGAATTCTACCAAGCTCTACTGGTAATGACAACGTTTTTAACTTAGGTAAAACCATTTCCGCAAACCGTTTACATTCCTCCAAATGAGGATATCCAGAAAATATAAAAGAACGAATTCCCATATCCATATATCGCTGAATCTTAGATACAATCTGGTCGGGTGTACCAACCAATGCGGCACCACATCCTGATCGTGCTCGTCCGATACCTGTCCATAAGTTGGGTTCAACATAGCCTTTTTGATCGGCAATTTCTCTCATTTCTGCTTGTCGAGATACGCCATAAGATTTTGCGTCCAGTGCTCGTTCTCTGATTTCTTTTCCCTTTTCTGGTTCGAGCTTTGACATAAGTTGATCCGCATAGTCGCGTGCTTCTTTTTCTGTCTCTCTAACAATGACATGAATCCGTAATCCAAAGTCTACCGCTCGGTTGTATTCCGCGGCTTTTCGACTCATATTGGTCATTAATTCTAATAACCTTGTTTCTGTTTCTGGCCACATCAAATAAACATCACAATGCGCTGCACATAGATCAACTCCAGGAGGAGAGTAACCGCCAAAATAGAGTAGTGGCCCTCCGTTTTGTTGATAAGGTTTACAGGGGGCAGCTGGAAGATTTAATTGATAATGTTCTCCCTGAAAATCGATCACATCTTGGGTCCAGGCTTGTTTTAAAATTTCAATCACTTCTCTAGATCGCCCATAGCGAACCGCAGAATCCAGCTTGGTTCCTGGTAAATCAGAACTGATAATATTAATGGTTAATCGTCCTTTTAGAATATGATCAAGCGTAGCGATGGCGCGAGCGAGCATGGGAGGATGTATTTCTCCACAACGAACGGCAGCGAGCAGATTAATGTTTTTAGTTAATGGAGCAACCGCACTGACAAAACTCATCGTGTCTTGTCCTACTTGATAGGAGGAAGGACATAGAATATTTTTATAGCCCAATTGGTCTGCTGTCAGTAAGATGTTTGAAGCATTTTCCCAATTACTTTTATACTGATTATCCATTTCTCCCATAAATTCGGTATCTCCATTACAAATCGGAGCAAACCAAGAAACTTCCGCTCCTTTTAAATGTCTGGATTTTATGTTTACTTTAGGCATGATAATAATAATTATTTATGCGAATCAAGAGTTGGAAATAAATATCATCTTCTAATCGAATTTGGGGTGTTTTGCTGCTGGCTTCTGGCCCTCTTTTATCGTGATAGAAGTGAGCAAGAAGCAAGCGGCAAGCGGCAAGCGGCAAGAAGCATCTTCCAAAGCCCTTTTTATTTTTAATTAGAAATTCAACTCCTGATTCGCATTATTTATAAAAAAATCTTTTAAGCAAGACTTAATCAAAGACTTGAAAAGGGGGAAATTAATAAAAAAGGATCAAATTCTTATTACTAAGGAATTCTCCCTATTTTACAATAAATACAAAGAAAAAGAGTACAAAAATCAACCTTTCGTGTATTATTTCTTGTTTTATTACCAAGAACTTAGACAAAATTATATCTTTGCCTGCCCAACAGGTTTAAAGTATCGTCTTAATTTGCCAATAACTTCCAATTAATTGCAATTAAGACTAGTTACTAAAAACCATTAAACACAAAACTTAATCAATCCCTATTCTTACCTTTTTGCTATGGAAAATTTTGAAAAATACTCCGAGGTAGCCATTGGTATGTTGGTTACCTATGTACCACGTATTTTGATGGCTATTATTGCTTTAATGATTGGTTTTTGGCTGGTCAAAAAAGTACATAGAATACTAGCTTTAAGTATGGAACGGAGTAATATGGCTCCTGAAATCCGCTCTTTTGCTACTTCGTTTTTAGATATTGCGATGAAGGTCGCAGTGGTGCTCTTTGTTGCTAGTATTTTGGGCTTTGAGCTAACTTCTCTAGTGGCAATTCTAGCAGCAGCTGGTTTTGCGGTAGGAATGGCATTACAAGGTAGCTTAGGTAATTTTGCTGCTGGTATTATGATTTTAGGAATAAAACCCTATAGAGTAGGAGATTGGGTAGAAGTGCAGGATAAATTTGGTCAGATTGAATCAATCCAGATTTTTAATACGACCATGACTACACCTGGTCAGAAAACCTTAATCATTCCGAATGGACAAGTGATGGAAGGGGTAATTACTAATTTTTCTACGAAAGAACACATCCGATTGGAATTACAGGTGACCATGCCTTACGCAGAAAGTTTTCCTAAAGTACAAGAGATTATTAGAGAATCACTGCGTGGAATTCCACAAATACTTGAATATCCTGAACCTGAAATAGGCATAGAATCTTACGACAGCCACAATTTAGTTATTGCAGTACGACCTTATATCAAAGCAGAACATTATTGGGACGTTACCTTTGCTGCTTATGGTAAAATAAAAGAAGGGTTTAACAAAAATAATATTAAGGTGGCTTACTCTGAAGGAGTAGAATTAGGACCGATTGGTTCTTAATCTTTGTGAATTATTTTTTCTTTAAAAAAATTAAACTACTATGTCTTCTTCCATTCTTACCAACAGCTATGGGACGCTGATTGATCGGACGCTACGATTGATCAAACTTCGATACCTTCAAACTTTTAGAGCAGCAGGTATTGACATCACTCCTGAGCAATGGGTACTCCTTGATAAACTTAATCAAACTAATGGCGTCTCGCAAAACGAACTAGCCAACGTTACCTTTAAAAATGCACCCACCGTATCTCGGATTATCGATCTTTTATGTAAAAAAGGATGGACAAAACGTTCACGATCTCCACAAGATCGTCGTAGCTACTCCGTAAGTCTTACTAAAGAAGGCGGTAAAATTGTGGAAATCTTGCTTCCAAAAGTAGCGCACCTCCGCCAGCTAGGCTGGAAAAATATGTCTGAAGAAGATCATCTAATTTTTATTAAAATTATGAACCAGATCTACGAAAACTACGAAGAAGAAATTATTGAATAGCGATAAGCATTAAGTAGGAACACTGTTTAAAAGCGTTCTAGGTGTGACCATATCATTACCATAAAGCAAGCGGATGGCTATTAATTGACCTTATACCTATTTTCCTTAATTTATTGACTATTTCAATTAGATATTTCATCGCAATTTATTTATATTTGTCATAGCAACTATTTCTAACCAAATTATTGACCTCTTATGGAACTTAATACCAGCACTTCTGCTTCTGCACAGCCTGTAGAAGACTTTATGCCCTTAAATGGGACAGATTATCTCGAATTATACGTTAGTAATGCCCGTCAGGCAGCTTATTATTACAAGTCTGCTTTCGGTTTTCAATCTCTTGCCTATGCAGGATTAGAAACTGGATTACGCGACCGTGAATCTTATGTGGTAGTTCAAGATAAAATTCGTTTAGTTTTTACCAGTCCATTACAAAGTGGTACGGACTATGGTCGGC
>CALKJE010000472.1 GCA_937995675.1 uncultured Saprospiraceae bacterium | reverse complement strand
GTACAAGATCCTAATCCAAGTCGCGTTTTCGAAACTAATCTAACGATTGTCGAAGGAATGAGTGATGTTTTTTGTTTAGATACAACGCGTTTAGCGGGAGTAGATGCCTTTTTTACAATTTGTGATCCAGCTGAAAGTTTTGTTGACTTTACTTTAGATAGTGCAAGTCTATGTTTGGATTATACTGGATTAGTTGCAGGTGGATCAGATACTTTTTGTATTGTGATTTGCGATGCGATGATGTTGTGTGATACCAACTATGTCTATGTACAAGCATTAAGAGATGGACCAGGATTGGTTAATGATACACTTTTTATCAATCAAGAAAATACCGTCTGTAATTTCTCTTTAGATAATTTAAGTGGACCGGTGGTCAACATCCAGAATTTCTGTGAAGATTTACCAACAGCGGTTGACTTTACTTTAGATACCTTTAATTATTGTTTGAATATTGATGGTCTTGTACCAGGTCAAGATACGGCTTGTTTACAATTCACAGATGATATGGGGAACATAGATACTATTTACTATGTAGTGGATGTTTTAGATCCTATTTCAGAGACAATTGAAGACGATATTCGACTTGGAAATACCGTTACTTATTGCTTGGATACCACGCAATTAGGAGGTTTAGTAACAGATAGTATATTTGTTTGTAATAATTTTACGGGTCAAGCCGTCGATTATGTTGCAAATCAGTTATCTTTGTGTATAGACGTTACAGCAACCAATGCCGATCTAAGTGATACACTATGTTTAGCGGTTTGTGATGAATTCATGACCTGCGACACCACCACCTTTATTTTTAACGTTACTGATTTACCAGTTGATTCTCCTCCAATATTAAACCCAGATTCTGATACCGTACTGGTGAATAGCCCCATAAGTATAAATGTTTGTGAGAATGATACCATTCCTGGAACATTACTTAACTTCTTTGTACTCCCGGAAGCGAGTGGAGGAGTAGGACCAAATCAAGGAATTGCATTTGCCGATTCAGATTGTAACGTAACCTATATACCGGCGACAGATAGTTGTGGATTTGATCAATTTTCATATGTAGTTGCCAATGAGTTTGGCCCTAATAATGAACGAGCAACGGATACTACAACCGTTACTATATTTATCGAATGTAATCAAGGAGAGCCAGGAGAATTATTTGTCTTTAATGGATTTTCACCTAACAATGATGGTGTGAATGATTTCTTCCGAATCAGAGGTTTAGAAGACTTCCCAGATCATATTCTATATGTATACAATCGTTGGGGAAATCGCGTTTTAGAAACTACTGACTATCAGAATGATTGGGCTGGAACCTGGGAAGGATTAGAGTTACCAGATGGTACATATTTCTACCTTTTGGATAGGGGCGACGGTGAAAATCTTTCTGGCTATGTCGAGATACGGCGATAGTGAGAAATAAAGAAACTTTAAACAGCTTCAAAGAAAAAAAAAGAAAAAAAAGCTAGCATCATTTTTGATTTTAGCACCTTATAAATATTATTTACTAATTGAGAAAACACCAGAATCTTACACATACTGAACTTCTAAAATCTACCATGGATTATGAGAAAAATCTACTTATTTATCGTGCTATTATTCGTCGGAGGGACTAACCTGTTAGCACAGCAGGATGCCATGTTCACTAAGTACATGTTTAACAGTCTGACTTTCAATCCTGCTTATGCAGGGTCAAAGGATCACCTCGCGATGAATCTAATCCACCGAACACAATGGTGGGGAATTGAGGGCGCGCCACAAACGCAGTCTCTGATCATCCATACACCCATGCCCAACGAGCGAGTTGGCGTAGGTCTTAGTTTGGTGAATGATGAGATCGGTCCGACTAATTCTATTCGAGCTAATCTCAGTTATGCTTACCGTATTCCAATGGGGAAAGGAAAGCTATCTATTGGTTTGCAAGGTGGTGTGATGCACTGGCGAGCGGACTTTAATAAACTAACCTTAGAGCAAGGAGGAGGAATTGACGAAGCATTTGAAGAAATGACACCGTCTAGATTACTACCTAACTTTGGAGCAGGTATTTATTATTATACTCCAAAGTTTTATGTAGGATTTGCTAGTCCGCAATTGATCGAATATGATTTGCGAGACAATCAGATTAATACGAATATCTGGGCTAGACAACAACGGCATTATTATTTTTCTGCCGGAGCTGCGTTCCCACTAAAAGGAGATGCTTTGATTTTTAAGCCATCTATTTTAGTTAAGAATGTAGGATTGTTGAGCAGCTTTAGCAAGGATGAAGCTTTCCAAACATTTGGAGCGCCTACCGAATTCGATATTGATTTATCATTGATGTTCCAGCAGGCTTTATGGGTTGGTGTTTCTTTCCGTTCGGCGATCGAAGGGATTATTGGAGACCAAAGTTCCTTTGACTCTGCGGATGTCTGGGCAGCCTATTACTTAGCGAATGGATTACGAATTGGTGTAGCATATGATTACACACTGACCAAATTACAGAGCGTAGCCGGTGGTTCGTTTGAGATAATGCTCGGTTACGAGTTTGACTATAAAACTAAGCAGGTGGTAACACCTAGATACTTCTAGACAACAGTATAGAAATCCATAAAAACACAATCCCTTAATTAAAGTAAGAAAAATGAAGTTTAAGAAGCTAATTTTAATCATGCTAGTGATGTCCTTTGGGGCTTCCGGTTTGTTTGCTCAGAAGATGAAGCGAGCAGTTAAAGCCATGGAAGGTCTGGATTATCAACAAGCAATCACCTTGTTTAATCAAGTACTTGAAAAAGATGATAATGGTGAAGCAAAAATTTTACTGGCAGAATGTTACCGAAAGGTAAGTAATTCTGAAGACGGTGAATACTGGTACGGACAAGTTGTACGGTTACCAGAATCTGAATCCATTCACAAACTTTACTACGGGCAGATGCTACAACGTAATGGTAAATGTGATTTGGCAAAAGAATGGTACGAAAAATATGTAGAGGAAGTTCCCGATGATTTACGTGGACAATACCTTGTAAAAGCATGTGATTACGAAGATGAGCTAATGACCAAAAATGCAGGTATTTACGAAATCGTACACCTACCTTTTAATTCTAATGTAGATGATTTTAGTCCAGTAATTTATGGAGATGATATTATCTTCGCTTCAGAAAGAGATATGGGTGGTGCGATTAAGCGTACCCACACTTGGACAGGAAATCCATTTTTAGAATTATATAAAATTAAAGCAGAACCAGTTGATAAGGAAGAATGCGGAGAATATACTTTTGGTAATCCTAAGAAATTTTCTAAAGACCTAAACGGTAAATTTCACGATGCTGCGGTAAGTTTTAATCAAGATCAATCTGAAATTTATTTTACTCGAAATAATTATGTAAAAGGAAAGCCTGGAAAATCTGATGATGGTGTTGTTAAGCTTAAGATATTTCACGCACCTAAAAAAGGTGACAACGATTGGGGTGATCTAGAAGGTTTACCTTTCAATAGTGATGAATATTCTGTAGCGCATCCAACATTGACACCAGACAATAATACTTTATACTTTTCTTCTGATATGCCTGGTGGTTTTGGAGGAATGGACCTTTATAAATCCGAAAAAGAAAGCGGAAGTTGGGGACCACCTTTGAATCTAGGGCCTGGAATTAATACTGAAGGAAACGAAGTATTTCCAAACTATGATCCTGTAGGTAAATTATACTTTTCTTCTGATGGACAAATTGGTCTTGGTGGATTAGATATTTACTACATGGAAGATAAAGGAGAAGGTGAATGGGGAATGATCGAAAACGTTGGTTACCCAATCAATACCATCTCTGATGACTTCGGTGTTGTTTTCAACGAAGAAGGAACTTGCGGATTTTTATCTTCTGACCGTGAAGGCGGATCTGGAATGGATGATATCTATAGCTTTAAGAAGATTGCTTCTCCAGTTGAGATTCTAGTATATGATCGTGAAACAAAAGAGCCAATCGAAGGCGCTACCGTTGTTAACGATTGTACGGGTCTAGAATTAACGACAGATGCAGATGGTAAGATTACGATCGATCAAAAAATGGGAGAGTGTTGTAATTTTACTGCTAGTGCAGAAAATTACTTAGACAACGAAGAAAAAGGTTGTACGACTGATATCCCAAGAGGAGAAAAAGTATTCGTAGAAATTCCACTTGATCCAGCATTGGCGTTCGAAATCGAAGGTGTTGTTTTTGATGACAATACTGGTTTGCCACTACCAGGTGCAACCGTTACTTTGATGAACGATTGTGATAAAGACGAACAAACGTATACGACCGATGAACTCGGTACCTATAATTTCAAACTAGACAAAGATTGTTGTTATACCGTTAAAGGAAGCAAGGATGGTTATATCGCTGCTACGGTAGCAGACCAATGTACCCGTGGCGAAGAGAAATCTTTGACCCTACAAGCTAACTTAAATCTACAGCCTACTTCGGCTACGGATAGTTATGTTGTGGAAGAAGATGCACCAGGTAATCCATACAAAGATAGTTCGACGGACTTATGGATAGATCCTAATACCAATGCTCCGGCAAATGGGCCGATTAATGGCCGTACCTTCAAAAATGGTGTTGAAACTTTTGAAACACCAAGTAGCCCTACATTCCCTGTGAGTCCGGTAGCACCAGGTCCAAATCAATCCGTAGCGTATCTATTGCATATCTACTATGATTTTGATCAGTCTTACTTAAGAGACGAAGCAGAACCACAGTTACAGGCATTACAAGCGATGTTGGAAAACAATCCAGAGTTTGTCGTAGAGATTGGATCACACACAGATTCACGTGGATCAAATTATTACAACCGTGCACTTTCTCAGCGACGTGCTGATTCAGTAGTAAGATGGTTGATTGCGAATGGTATTGATCGAGAACGTTTAGTAGCGGTAGGATACGGTGAGAGTCAGAATGTGAATAATTGTAAGAATCGAATTCCTTGTTCTGAAAGAGAACACCAAATGAATCGACGAACAGAGTTTAGAATTTTAGGAAACATTGGCGATGTCGATGCGAGAGAAATCTCTCAACCAAAAGCAGATCCACGAGTGGATGAATGTATTGGTTGTCCATTCTAGAATTTGTAAAAATATTAGATAAAACTTCATTATCTTAAATAGTACGAGGATGGGTTAAATTTTAATTTTGTCCAAGTACGCTAAACCCCGGAGGAATCAGTTAATCTGAATACCTTCGGGGTTTTTTATTTTGAAGAAGTTTTTGAAAGGGCAATTTATGTCAGGTGGTAGAGAGAGAGAGACAATTCATGAATTGTCTTTACATGAATTGTCCTTACATGAATTGTCTTTACGTGAATTGCCTTTAGCTCTAATCTCTTTCTGCTTGTTGAGCTTGATCGTATAATCTAATCAGGTCGTCTACTTCGTGCGGTTCTACGACTTGTAAAGGGATGTTGATATTTAGTTCAATATCTTGCTGACTAGCAATGGGTTGACTTACGTAACGGGGTAGT
>CALKJE010000471.1 GCA_937995675.1 uncultured Saprospiraceae bacterium | reverse complement strand
CTTCATCAATTCTAGAACGCATATTATGAATCCCTAAATATTCTCCATTGACAAAAACAATCGAGGGACGAAATCCCATGCTACTTAAATTCATTCTACCTCTTGTCAATCCTTGACACAAACCATCTCGAATAATCGTAGCACTCCAATCGCTACCGCCTACGCGCAAAGTAAAATTATCGTATTGATTTCTTCGACGATCAAAAAAAAGTGGGTATTCTAAATTATTCTCATCGTACTCGTTATCAAAATAAATCCCAAGCATTTTTTGAGGCAGTACCCATGAATTTTCCCCATTGACTTTTACGCCACCCAGCTCATTAAATGCGGCTCTATTTCCACCATCATTTTCAAACAATTCAATATTTATGGGATATTCCCAACTGGGTTTAAAATTCTGAACATACAATCCAATATCCGCATCCCAAAAATAATCGGGATTGGTAGCGATAGAAATAATCGGAAGTTTTCGTTCTTCCAAATTTTCATTGATAAAATAAGATTGCGTGCTTGCTTTGCCTGAAATATAATTATTGATAAAAACCCTGGCTCGAAGAATCGTCGTCTCTTCGATCAACAAAGGTGCGACATACAATGGCGAATTTATGGTTGGTAAAGAACCATCCAACGTATAACGAATGTCTCCATCGATTGCATCTATTTCGACTTCCATACTTCCGTAATAAAAACCACCTTTTACAGAAAAAGTAGGACGATAAAAAACAATGCCATCAAAAGCGGTACTCGCATTCGTTTGATTTGGAGTAGGTGTTTCAAAAAATCCCCAATCGGTACTTCCATCTGTTTTTCGACCAAAAGAAATATCTGTTTGTTGATGGTTATAAATGATGGAATCTAAGAGATTTCCTTGTGCATCAAACAATCCAACTTCTTCTCCAGCTTTCGTCAATTTAAAACTAGTATGTAATCCGGTATCTGCCCCGTCTGCCCAAATCACCAAATACCCATTGGCATTCACTTCTGTCCCGAGGGGAAACTGCCATTTATCAAATGCGCCTAAATTATCCGTCAGATAATATCCAGATAAATCAATCGCAGTAGCGGAAGTATTATATAATTCAATCCAATCTCCCGTATCGTTAAAATCAGGATCTTCTATTCCACTTGAATTAGAAGAAACGAGTTCATTGATCAACACTTGTGCTGAAATAAAATTAATGGAAAAGAAAGAAAAAATAAAGCCAAGGAGATAAATGAATTTTCTATTTTTCATAATACTAGGTGATAAAAATAAAGAGAAACGAAGGTCTATTACGATGTTGGAATAATGGAAAAGGGGTTATCTTTTTTAGGCAGATGGAACATAAAATTTTTCTACTAGAATACAACTGGTGATGGTCTCTAGAGAAAAACAGATTCATGGTTTTCCACAAAAAAAATCAATAGTGGGAAAATAGTTGTAGCTATACTGTAAAGATAGGATATGAAATTAGAATCTAGGTAAGAACTGAAAATATTTTTATTCAAAAATGTGGATAATATTTTCTATCTTTGTAAAAGAAGTATTAGTAGATAGATAACCTTGAAATTTTATCTTATAATTACTCAAGTAATTGGCAGTACAGCCAATAATAAAAAATAGAAATACATTTATCTTTTCCACCCAATTACTGCATTTCAATTTTTCCACCTTGTTAAGGATGGCCTATTTTTTATTTTCTAGATTAGGCTTTATGCTGATTTTTTTATAAAAAAATCAAATAGATTTTATTTGAGCGTATAGAAATTTTTTCAGTGCTAATTTAGATATGCTTTTAGAATAAGATCTAAAAATGGTCAATTGGGGAAATAATCTTGTTAGTTTTTTTTAGAGAAGCTGTTTAAAGTTAATACAAAATGCCTACAGACAAGTCATTGATTATCAGCACTTACCTTCGGCTCCTTTGAGAAACTATAAACAACTTCAGAATCCAATTATTTCTTTCCGAAAACAATTGTGATTAAATTTTAACGCTACTTCACCGCCAAAACTCAAAAAATGTCTGAATATCCAATATTCAGCTTCATAAATATTTTTTTAACTAAAAAACCAAAATGATGAAACAACGCTTAGCTAAGCCTATCCCTTCTATGCTCAAAAAATCTTATAAATTTGATTATAGATTAGGACTTTTAACGCTCCTTTTTATCCTCTTCGGAGCTTCCCAAATCATAGCCCAATCCTTTACCGATAACTTTGAATCAGAAATGACAGGGGCAACCACTTTTTCAGAAGGTGGTGTTAGTTTTACTACCAACGGTAGTATAAATATTGGTTTTTTTGCGAATGCTGGATTTGGTGGTGCTGCTGGTCCTCCTGCCAATGATTCCAAATTCTTAGAAGCTTTTAATGCTACCGGAAATGTAGGTGAAATTATACTAACTACGCCAAGCCGTGTTTTCCAACTAGAGACGATGGCCATTTGGTTATCAACGATTCCAAGTGGTGATCAATCACAAGCAGGTACCATAACATTTAATGGTACGCCTGCCGCAGGTGGTGCGGTCATCCCCGTAACTTTTAATATCAACCCTCCAAATTCAAATAGCTGGGAGGTCATCGATTTTGATGGAACTGCCTTAGGCGGAGTTAACTTATCAAAAGTGGAAGTTACCCTTGGGTCTGGAATTCAATACATGGCGATTGATAATTTTAAATTTACCCATTTAGATGCAAGTGCGGTTTCTTTAACCATAGATAATGTTAGCAATGTTGAAAGTAATTCTGGAACTCAAAATTTTGTTTTTACCGTTACTAGATCAAATAACAGCTCTTCTTTTTCGGTAGATGTAGCAAGTGCTGATGGAACGGCATCTTCCACAACAGATTATACCGCCTTAGCCGCAACGACGCTTAATTTTACCTCCGGAGGTTCGCTAACTCAAACAGTTACCGTTCCTGTTTTAGGTGATGTTGATCCAGAGTCTGATGAAACCTTTTTTGTTAATTTGACCAATGCTACCAATGGTGTTGTAATTACTAAATCTCAAGGTATCGGGACTATTTTAGATGATGATCTAAATTGTGAAACCTTTGAAGACGAAACAGATGATGTTGCTGCTTTCACTCAAAATGGAACTAGTTTTATCACCACTGACCAATTAGTTGTTGGTTTTTTTCCACCAGGTGGAGCAGGAAGTGGACAATCTGATTTTTACTTAGAATCTGATTACGATAATGATCCGCATTCAGGAAGTGTCGGTCAAATTCAATTAAATACTCCAGGTAAAGTTTTTCAAATATTAGGGTTGGATTTATGGTTATCAACAGATGGTGATCCTGATACGGCAGAAGACGGTTCCGTAGATTTTATAGGAACTTTAGCAAGTGGTGGAACCGTTACCGCTACACTTTCAACTACCGATTCAAATGGTAGCTGGACAGAAGGACTTTCATTTTCCGGTACGCCACTAGACGGTGCGCTCTTATCCGCCATAGAAGTAGTATTGCCTGCAGAAGTTCATTATATCGCAATTGATGATTTTAAGTTTGCCACTTTTGATCAGGCTGCAGTACTGGTTTCAATTGATGATGTTTGTTTGAACGAAGGTAATAGTGGGAATTCCAATTTCACCTTTACCGTTTCAAGAAGTGAGGTAACCACTGCTTTTGACGTAACCGTAGGGTCTTCTGCTGGCACCGCAACCCCTGGTACTGACTATATAGAATTTGGACCAACTACTTTAAGTTTTGCAGCTAATGGCCCTGCTTCACAAACAGTCGATGTAACCGTCTTAGGAGATATGCTTTCAGAACCCTCTGAAACTTTTTTTATGAACTTGTCCAATATTACCAATGGAGCCATCATCTCCAATGGCCAAGGAGAAGGAATTATAAAGGATGATGATACCACCTGTGAAACTTTCGAAGATGAAGCGGCCGCAGGATTAACTATGTTTTCAGAACCGGGTGTTAATTTTTCCACCACCGGAGACTTAGTTACCGCGTTTTTTGCTACAGGAGGTGGTGGAGGTGCCGGATCAGACTATTACCTAGAATCACCAGGATTTATGAATTCAGGAAGTGTCGGTTCCATCACGGTAACAACTCCAAATACAGCGATTAATTTACTACGTTTAGATCTATGGTTATCTAATGATAATAATCCAGATACACAAGAAGCAGGGATGGTACAATTAGTAGCCACCTTAGCAAGTGGCGGAACGCTAATGACAACCCTCTCTACAACATCAGGTGCTACTTATACTGAAAATATCCCAGTTACAGACTTTACAGGAAACGATATTGTAGCAATTGAGGTTATTTTACTCGGAGCTAGTAATTATGTCTCCTTAGATAATATCTGTTTTGAAGTGATAGATCTCGCTCCATCCATCTGCCCAACAGTCGGAGCGGTTAGCGCTAGCGAAACGGCTATTTGTTCTGATGATTTTTTAAATTTGACAGCTACTGGACTTATAAACATGGATCTTGCCTCCAACATGGATCAAGATTTTGGGATTGAATTTGTGGCTTTTACTAGTACACCTGCCGATCCTTATTCGGGAGGCACCTCCTTAGGTGGTGTTCCTTTTGGTAGTTTGACGGGAGGAAATACAACGGCTTCCTTAGTAGGAGTTTCCTTGCCCAGCAGTGGTTCCTATGAAATATATGCGATTCTATCGCCCGCACCGACCGACCCAAGTTGTCGACCTGCTGCCATGACTACGATTACCGTTAATACTCCACCAACAGCAACCTTGATGATCCCGGCTGGTGAGGATGAGTATTGTGAAGGTGATGCAACGACAGTTATTAGCTTAGCAGGTACTCCATCCGGAGGAGTTTTTAGTGGGCCTGGCGTAACAGATATTGCAGATGGTGTGAATTTTATTTTCACCCCTTCTGTAGCAGGAGTTGGAACACATATTATAACCTATACAATTGCAGATGAAAATGGATGTACTGGAACGGCAACTGATAATATCGTTGTTCATGCTTTACCAACCGTAACCTTTACTGCTCTAGCAGACTTATGCCTAGATGCAGGAGTGCAAACTGGACTTGGTGGTGGATCTCCTACTGGTGGTGTCTACTCCGGTACTGGTGTAACGGATGATGGGAATGGAATGACGTACGCTTTTGATCCAGCAACAGCTGGAGTTGGAACACATACTATTACTTATACTTTTAGTGATGGAAATGGGTGTACCAATAGTGCAAGTGATAATGTTGAGGTGCTTTCCTTACCTGTTGTTATGTTTACCGCACCCGCAGATCTATGTTTTAATGCAGGAGTACAAAACATGTTAGGAGGAGGAACTCCAACAGGTGGTACTTACAGTGGACCAGGAGTGACCGATAATGGAAATGGAATGACTTATTCATTTGATCCTGCTGCGGCTGGAGTTGGAATCCATACGCTTACTTATACCTTTGGCTCTAGTGGTTGTAATGGTTCAGCGACGGATAATATAGAAGTTTTCGCTCAACCAACAGTCAACTTGGCAACCGCGCTTGGCTATTGTTTAGATGCCAATATTGCTACTGCTCCAATCTCGGGTGGTTCGCCATCAGGTGGTGTTTATAGTGGCCCCGGAGTAACCGATTTGGGCAACGGAGCAAGTTATAATTTTGATCCCATGGTAGCGGGTGTTGGGACGCATATCATTGAATATACCGTCACCGATGCTAACGGTTGTGTCAATACAGCGATGAGTAATCTTGAAGTGTTTGATTGTGATTTCTCTATTGAGGATCCATGTGACTGCCTAGATAATGCAAGCGTAATTGATTTAGATGCAGGAACAGGTGGTGCGGACGGACAGTTTTCTGAAGTTGTTTCGATATCCGCAGCAAATGGTACAGGATTACCAGCTGGTCAAATTTGGACGATTACCGCCCAAACAGGCGCACTGGATGCTTTTAATATTCCTGCTATTGGTACCCAGAGTGCTGGTGTCCCCATTGCAACAGATGGTTCAACCATTCTAAATTTTAATGCCGGTATTTATGAAATACCTTTTGTACACGTTGATCAGATAGGCTATAGTTTAAGCATTGAAGGTCCTTTTGCATTCGGAAGTGCGGCTAATGTTACGTTATCTATTTCTAATAAATGTGCTTATCCAAATCCCGTATTTGACCCCGTATTAAATAACTTGGATCTATGTATCATGGATCCAGCAGTGACGCTTGGTGCTTCTGAATCTAGTGGGACCGTACCAGATGGGGTGACCTTTACGATAGATGGAAATCCTGCTACCGTTTTTGATCCAATGGTCGTTGGTGGAGGAAATCATACAGTCGTTATGACCTATGATGGGGGTGCTGATGGGAATGGAGGAATTTCTCCCGATGGTGGTACCACAGCTGCTTTCCCTGGTTGTACCCAAACAGTTCAACGAGTAGTAAATGTCAATCCAATTTGTTGTATGCTCGATATTACATGCCCAACGGGGCCAGTGGCTTTACAAAGTATTCAAGACGTACCATCAATAGGGACAACTCCTGAGATTTTAAGTGCATTTACAGCACAAGGAGGTTTAGTCAATGCATCTTGTAATCCTGTTGTCCTAACGGCCTCGGATACAGATGATGGAGGAGCCGGTTGTATGGGAAATGCAAGAACGATCACTCGTACCTTTACCGTTACAGATCCAGTAACTGGAGAATCTACAGATTGCCCAATTGATTATGTAATTGTAGACCAAACACCACCAATGGTAACTTGTGCAGAATTCTCTATGACCTTCACCGGTTGTCCAGATCCTATATTTCAAAATACGCCGAATGGATCTTGGATTAGTGTCCCAGCATCAGGTTCTTTCCCCACAGCAGTAGGAGGATCTTTTATCCAAACCGTTGATCTTAATGGTTGTGTTATGGATAATTACAGCAACCTTGGAGATTTGGAATGGACCCTGGTAAGCTCTTATGAAGAAAATAGAGTCCCTGGATGTTCCGTTGATATTCTAAACGAAATCGGAATTAGAGATGCTTGTGAAAATGAAGCGACGACTACCATTATTACCCGAAGTACCATTCAATTCGGGGGGCCAGCTCCCGTCATTACTTGTCCTGCAAATCTGACGGTAGAATGTGGTATGTCAACGGATCCCGCTGACACAGGAATGGCGACCGCTACTTCTGATTGTGGTACTCCAACCATCAGTTTTGCGGATGTATCTGTACCTGGCTGCGGAATGACCGAAGTGATTACGCGTACTTGGACCGCCACCGATGGTTGTGGAACAACGTCTGTCTGTGATCAAATCATTACCGTAGAAGACACTACCCTTCCGGTAGTAACTTGTACAGAGTTTTCTATGACCTTCACCGGTTGTCCAGATCCTATCTTTCCAAATACGCCGGATGGGTCTTGGATTGGTGTACCAGCATCAGGTACTTTCCTCACCGCAGTGGGAGGATCTTTTATCCAGACCGTTGATCTAAATGGTTGTGTAATGGATATTTGCAGCAATATTGGAGATCTAGAATGGACCCTGGTAAGTTCCTCTGAGGAAAATAGAATCCCTGGATGCTCCGTTGATATTCTCAACGAAATCGGAATTAGAGATGGTTGTGAAAATGTAGCGACCACCACGATTATTACCCGAAGCACTATTCAATTCGGTGGGCCAGCTCCCGTCATTACTTGTCCTGCAAATCTGACGGTTGAGTGTGGTATGTCAACCGATCCCGCTGACATCGGAATGGCGACTGCTACTTCTGATTGTGGTTCACCAACCATCAGTTTTATGGATGTATCCACACCTGGCTGCGGAATGACAGAAGTGATTACGCGTACTTGGACCGCCACCGATGGTTGTGGACCTGTTAGTACTTGTGATCAAATGATCACGGTAGAAGATACAACTCCTCCAACCGTTACTTGTGCTACTCAAACAACACCAGTTGAGTGTCCTAACGCACCAGTATTTATAGCACCAACGGTAACTGACTTTTGTGATGCAGCACCAGTAGTAACCTTTGCAGATGGAGTAACCGCTGGCCCTTGTGCAGGTACTTCTTCTGTAACACGAACGTGGACGGTGACCGATGCTTGTGGAAACGCAGCAACTTGTTCCGCTACCATAGATGTGGTTGATACAACTCCTCCGATAATTACCTGTCCAGCAGATGTTACCATTGAATGTGATGATAACACCCAGCCTGGAGCATTTACAGTGGGTAACACATCAGCCTCCAACTCCACTAGTATAACTTTGCCAGATAATGATGCTGTTGGAGTAAGCTCCATGGTCACTGTATCCGGTATCCCCATGGGAGCGATCTTGAACAATATTGAAATTACTACCGCAATCACGCATACCTGGGTCGGAGATTTAATTATCCAACTGACGGCTCCAACTGGAGAAAGTATTTTATTGATGGACCGACCTGGAGTTCCAGAGAGTAATTTTGGAGATGCTTCGGATGCCGACATGGCTGGAGCGATTACCTTTACAGATGCAGCTATAGCGATTGCAGAAGACATGGGAAGAAATTTAATTAATGGTGTGGTATGTGTAGATGATGGCATTTGTAACTACCGACCTGAGAATTCATTCGCTTCTTTGATTAATGATTTAATGGCTAATGGTTCAGATCCAAATGGAAATTGGACGATTAATATTTCTGATAATGCTCAGTTGGATTTTGGTAGCTTAGATAGTTGGGATATCGCAATTAATTATTTAGAAGTCGACCAAACAGGAACTGGTGTAGCAGGAAGTGTTGATAACTGTTCGGCATTCGATGATCTTATTGTTACATTTTCGGATGTTAGCACGCAAGGAAATACAGGTTGTGCACAATATCAATATACAATTACTCGAACCTGGACGGCAACCGATGCTTGTGGAAATGCGACTACTTGTGACCAGATCATTACGGTAGACGATACGACTCCACCAGTGATTACTTGTCCTACTGATGTAACAATTGAATGTGACGAAGACACTGCTCCTGCAAATATAGGAATGGCAACTGGAACAGATAATTGTTCTGCTGCTGCGGAAGTTGTAATGACTTTCAGCGATATAAGTACGCAAGGTGTCGCTGGTTGTGGACAATATAATTACGCGATTACACGGACTTGGACAGCAACGGATGCTTGTGGAAATGCGACTACTTGTGATCAGATCATTACAGTAGAAGATACAACTCCACCAATGATAATTTGTCCTGCTGATCTAACCATCGAATGTGACGAAGACACTGCTCCTGCTAACACTGGAATGGCAACCGGAACGGATAATTGTTCAACGGATGCCGAAGTGGTAATTACCTTCAGTGATTTGAGTACGCAAACCCCAGTTGGTTGCGGACAATATATGTATATGATTACGCGGACATGGACCGCAACCGACCCTTGTGGAAATGCAAGTACTTGTGACCAAATAATTACTATAGAAGATTCGACTCCACCTGTCATTACTTGTCCTGCTGATCTAACCATTGAATGTGACGAAGACACTGCTCCGGCCAACACAGGAATGGCCACCGGAACGGATAATTGCTCAACGGATGCCGAAGTGGTAATTACCTTCAATGACCTGAGTACGCAAACCACAACTGGTTGCGGACAATATATGTATATGATTACGCGGACATGGACCGCAACCGATGCTTGTGGAAATACAAGCTCTTGTGACCAAGTGATTACGGTAGAAGATACAACCCAACCCGTAATCACCTGTCCTGCTGATCAGGTCTTGGTTTGTAATACAGATCCTATCCCAACTGCCTCCACAATTACGGACTTTATCGCGATCGGTGGGACGGCTTCGGATAATTGCGCTGCTATCAATGAGTTAACGGTAAGTTTCGTAGATAGTCCACCATTTCAAGCTCAGTTAAATTTCTGTTCTGACGATCCAGCGGATCGAACCTTGATCAGAACTTATACCGTGACAGATGCTTGTGGTAATAGTAGCACTTGTGCTCAGAATTTTGTTTACAATCAAAGTATTCTAGATCCAGTAATTACCGCCGTCCCTGCTGACCAAACGGTAGATTGTGCCGTGAATGCTTTCCCGCAAGTTCATTTGTTTAGTGTAGAGACAGATTGTGGTTTAGGACAAACCGTAACGGTTAGTGAAGCAATGACCAATGGTACGCCAGGTTGTTCTGGATCTACGATTCAATATACTTATACTTCAACCGATGTTTGTGGTCGAAGTGTAAGCCATACGCAAATTTATACCTTGACGAACGAAGGCCCTGAATTTATTTGCCCAGTAGATATTTGTATCATTGAATGTCCGGCGGATACCGATATGATTCAAACACAGTTTGATGCCTACGCAGATCTTGCTACGGTAATTTCCAGTTGTTCGGAGACCAGTATCAGTATCGGGAATAATTTTAATCCAAACGGTTTTATTTCTCAAAACTGTGAGAATCCAAACGTAGCGGTCGTCAATGCTGTAGCCTACCAAGTGGTAACCTTTACGGCGACGGATGCTTGCGGACGTAACGCAACGTGTACGGCTTTGGTGGTCATTCAGGACAACGAAGGACCGACGATGACAGGTAACGTCTCTTTTGGTTTGGCCGATTGTAATGATACAGATTTACAGGAAGGATATACCAATTGGGCAACAAATCAGTTGAATGGATTATCGGCAGCCGATGCGTGTTCAAATGGAACAGTTAATTTTAGTTATACCCCATTGATGCCTAACGTGGATTGTTCGAGTGGACTAGCTTCTACCGAAGTAAGTTTTATTGCCAGCGATGCTTGTGGAAACGAGACCATCCTGACGACGTTCTATCGTATTATTGACAATGGAACGGAGCCTGTCACCGCAACGGTTTCTGGAAATATATTAACAGAAGATGATGAGATGATTGCCTTGGTAAATGTAGAGGCGGAAGGTTTTTCTGATCACCAAATGATGACCAATGAGGATGGATATTATCATTTTGATTTAGCGATGACGCAGAATTACACGATCAATCCAAGCCGCAATGATGATCCATTAAACGGAATTACCACCTTTGATTTAATTCTAATGGGACAACATTTATTAGAGATTAACACCTTAGATTCTCCTTACAAAATGATTGCTGCGGATGTTAACGAATCAGGCCATATTTCTAGTTTAGATATGATCGAGCTACGTAGACTGATTCTACATATTGACGAGCAATTTAGCTCCGAGAAATCTTGGACCTTTGTAGACGCAGACTATGTCTTCCCGCAGCCAACCAATCCATTTTCGACGACTTTCCCAACGGTTTATAACATCAACAATTTAACAAACAGTGAAATTGTTGATTTCATTGGCGTAAAATTAGGAGATTTGAATGGGTCAGCGAATATTAGTTTGCTACAAGCTGGAGATACCCGATCCTTTGATGGTAGCTTGGATATTAAGTTGGAAGATCAGGAGCTCAAAGCTGGTCTGGCTTACGAGTTGGCTTTTAAAGCAAGTGATTTTAAGGACGTAGCTGGGTTCCAGTTTACACTGAACTTTGCGGCAGATTATCTGCAGTTGATGGATTACCAAGGAAGTGATCTGACCAGTATGTCGGAGAACAATTTTGGTTTTACAAAAGCCCAAGAAGGAAAGATTACGGTGAGTTGGAACGAAAACAAGTTGGTCCATTTGATGGACGATGCGACGATTTTTAAGATTCAATTTACCGCCTTAAAAGAGGTACGTTTATCCGAAATCTTATCGATAAATTCCTCTCTAACTCCTAATGAAGCCTACCAAGCGAATTTACGGAAAGAAGTTAAATTAATCTTTGATCAACCGAATCTGGATGCGGATAGATTTATTTTATTCCAAAACCAGCCGAATCCATTTATGCAGGAAACGGTGATTGGGTTTCAGCTACCAGAAGCGACCGATGCGACCTTGACGATTTACGATCTATCCGGTCGGGTGATATGGACGCAAACGAAAGATTACGAATCTGGTATCCATCAAGTGATGGTAACAAAAGATCTGTTGGAGAATTCAGGCGTTTATTATTATCAATTATCTACTGGAAAACGTAGAGCGACTAAAAAGATGATTGTGTTAGAATAAAGTCTATTCCATTTAGATAATTAGAGCTTGTTTAAACTTCCATTAATTGGTTGCAATTGGCAAATTTGAACAAGCTCTTAATCCCACTTCAAGATAGGTTCTTGAAGTGGGATTTTTTTATTTTCTTTTTTAAACAACTTCATTATTTAGACCAGGTCATCATTTTTTTCTAAATCATATTTTAGATCATTCAGAATTCTCTTGGCTTTTTTATCTAGTTCACCTTGTGCATTATAAGGTAAAATAAAAATGGCTAATCCAACTGGGAATAAACAGATGGCTATGATCCACGAAAGGATTTCTGGTTTGGAATTAAAATCAAGATCAAGATGATAATAATCATCTCTTTTTACGATTCGTCCTTCAATGTCTGTTACAAAACCAAACCCACTGAATTTTGAACTCGACACTGAAATCGTTCCAGAATTAGAAATAGAAGTTCTTCCTAGATCTTCTAGTGCATCTTCCACATGGTTATAGACTTCTTCTTGCGATTTCGAAGTATTGATACGGACGGATAAATTGCCTCTGAACATAATAATTTATTTTGGTGGTTATAGAAGTTAGTTATACAAATCAGGGGTTGAAAAAAATTCAAACAACAGTATTATTTTAATTCATATGTTACATTTTGCTATTTTCTTCTAGCTAGGGTGTTCAATTACCAGAAAAAACTACTGGCACTTTTCCCTAGAAGAAACAGCATGCAAAATCTTTTAAATTGTATATTTAAATTTATTTTTCTAGTTCATTTTTTTGCCGAAAAAAAACGAAACAAAAAATCTCCC
>CALKJE010000470.1 GCA_937995675.1 uncultured Saprospiraceae bacterium | reverse complement strand
GCCTACCAACTTGATGGATGTATTGTCTATACTTCCTGCGAACCTTGCCCGATGTGCTTGGGTGCGATCTATTGGGCACGACCTGAAAAAATATTCTATGCTTGTTCGAGAGAAGATGCTGCCAATATCAATTTTGATGATGCCTTTATTTATGATGAGATTCCTTTGCCGATTCACGAACGTAAAATTTCTATGGAGCAAGTTTTACAATCGGAAGGTCAACAAGTCTTTAAAAATTGGGCAGATAAAGAAGATAAGTCGCTTTATTAATAAATACTGTTTATCTTCCTTAATTTTGCATGACCTAATAACGAAACATGTCACCCAAAAGATTGTCATTTCTGGCTGTACTATTATCGACAATTTGTCTCTGTGTTCCTGCTTTAATTAATAATTTTCCTTTTGTTTATCCTGATACAGCTACTTATTTGGGAATTGGTTTCGAGCACCGGACTTCGCCGATCAGGCCGCCATTTTATGGTGTTTTTCTTAGACATATTTCGATGAAAGAAAGTTTTTGGTTGGTTGTTTTAGCTCAGGCCTTCTTGGTTACTTTTCTTGCAAAGCTTTTTATTGATGTATTTTTTAAAAAGAGCCATCCATTTCTATTAATCTTATCGACAGTGCTACTTACACTGACCACTAGTATTGGTATTACGGTAGGAATGCTGATGCCAGACTTTACAACTGTTTTTATCATTCTTGGTTCTGCAATTATTTTATATGGTAAAGATTTACGTAAGTGGCAAGTTGTAATAGCTACATTTTATATATGGTTGGCAATTGCGAGTCACCATTCTCATTTTTATATCTTATGCTTGATTTTATGTTTTTGGATTTTTAGAAAACTAGTCATGCGTAACCGGATTATGAAGGTTCCACTTTGGAGGGTCGGTGTTATCTGTGCAGCATTGATACTTGGATATTTAGTAACGCCAACGATCCACTATTCTAGGAAAGGAAAATTTTATACAAGTGGATCAAAGAATATTTTTCTGATGGGAAGAATCAATCAAATGGGATTGTTAAAACCCTTTCTGGAAAAAAAATGTCCAGAAGCAGATTATTCAATTTGTAAATATAAATCAGAGATTCCAGATGATTTTCTATGGGGACCAAATACGCCCGTCCAGAAAGATGGTGGTTGGTGGTCTAATGAACATTTATATGGAAGAGTGATACAGGATTTTTTGACAACCCCTTATTTTTTAAAACGCTTTCTTATAAAAACATTTGAGACCAGTGTTCAACAGTTTTTTAGTTTTAGAACCGTTTATTTGCATAAACTAAATACTGGAGATTGGTTTGAGAAGAAATTTGAAAATGTTATGCCAGATAGCGTTCCTGCTTTGCGATCGGCCAGACAAAGTGAAGGAATGTACAGCAATCATATTTTGAATCTATTACAGCATTTTGTCATTTTTTTAAGTATGCTATTTTTACTCTATTTTTTATATTTTAAACCGGATCCAAAATTGACGATAAGCAAGGTTCATCGAGAGGTTTTCTACTTAATACTTTTTGGTTTGATTAGTAATGCAATAATTTGTGGAGGCATTTCGATGATTGCGCCTAGATTTCAATCTAGGATTATTTGGGTCTTACCTCTTTTTACCTTTTTTATTATACATGAATATTTATGGCTGAACAGAACTAAGAAAATGGATGCCTAGGAATAAAATTTTATGAAAAGATATATCTTCCTTTTATTATTGATTTTTGGGTCTGCTTGTTTTAATAAAGCTGATAATACAGAACAAATTTTCCTGCAAATTCGAGATCTGAACCAGCGGATGGAATCTCTCTACGATGAAGGTAGTCCCGGAAAATTAGCTGAATTTTACACCGAAAAAGCGATGGTGTTTGGACCGAATGATCAACTCAGTGGAAGATCTGCCATAAAAGAATATTGGGAACGAATCGATAGTCCAGTTAGTTTATCTTTAGAAATATTAGATCTAAATGTCGAGCTTGATAGTTTGAATTTTATTCAAAAAAATATCGAAGCAAAAAAAGAAATTCCTTCAGCATTTATGGATGAAATTAATACAGATGTTAATGCTGTTTTTCAATTAACCAAAATAACCCTAGCATACGAACGAGAAGATGTAACGTTCTTCCGAGGAGAAACTATCTCTTTAATCAATTGGGAAGAACAACCAGAAGGCCACTACCGAATCAAAGCAGTTTGGCTGATGCAATAATAAAATAACAACAGGCCAGCAAAATTGCTTTGCTGGCCCGCTGTTTTTTTAATAAAACCCTATACAAAATGCATATGTCTAATTAAATATCGCATCAGAAGAGCATTATTAATTATTCATGCGAATCAGGAGTTGAATTTCTAATTAAAATAAAAAAGAGCTTTGGAAGATGCTTCTTGCCGCTTGCTTCTGGCTTCTTGCTCCCTTCTATCGCGATAAAATAGGATGAGCTAATGTTAATTAGTGAACCCGAAGGGACGGGTGGCCAAGCTAGGAGCCAGAAGCAAAACAACCCAAATTCAATTAGAAGATGATGTTTCTTTAATTCAAATATTTATTTCCAACCCCTGATTCGCATTATTCATTAAACCATTATTAATTACTCACCCTCAATCAACTCCATCTCAATCTGTCGCTTGGTCATATCCGTATCTAGAATTCTAACCCGAACCTTATCACCCATTTTGTAAATTTTCTTAGAGCGTCGTCCAGTAGCTTTCAATCGACTCTCATCGATATCAAAGGCATCATTTAGTTTGTCAAAACCAATCAATCCTTCTGCTTTACTACCAGCTAATTCGATAAATAATCCACGATCAATCATACCGCTGATATGACCTTCCATTTCTTCACCGATGTGCTTACTGATAAATTCTACTTGTTTATATTTAATAGATTCTCGTTCAGCAGTCATCGCTTTTCGTTCTTGCGCAGAAATATGTTTACAACGTGCTTCCAAGTCTTCCTTGTTTTCACGGTGTGCTTTTTCTCCCAGATTTTTCTGTAAAAGTCGGTGAGCGAGTACATCCGCATATCGTCGAATTGGCGAAGTAAAGTGAGAATAATTCTCAAATCCTAAACCATAGTGACCAATATTTTCAGTCGTATAAACCGCCTTAGCCATCGTTCGAATGGCAATAGGCTCTAACAAACGCAATCCTTCATTTTCTCGAGCTGCTTTCGCTAATCCGTTAAAAGAATCCGCAATCTGTCGTGGTGTATCCAACGTCATTTTAAAACCTAATTCAGCCGCAAATTTTCCGAAATCTGCTACTCGATCTGGATCTGGTAAATCGTGGACACGATAAACATAAGGAATCTCCACTTTAGATTTTTTAACCATAAAGGTGGCTACTTCACGATTCGCAAGCAACATAAAATCTTCGATTAGTAGATGTGCATCTTTTCGTTCTTTTACATATGCTTCAACCGGTACGCCATCTTCGTCTAATCGGAATTTTACTTCTTCTCCTTCAAATGCAATAGCACCGTTTTTAAATTTCTTTTTCCGTAATTTTTTAGCAATCGTATTGAGCAATAATAATTCTCCATGTAATTCACCTTCACCTGCTTCTAAAATTTCTTGCGCTTCTTCGTACGCAAATCGACGATCAGAATGAATCAAAGTTTTTCCAAACCAGCGACTCGTCACTTTATACGATTCGTTAAAAGTAAAGACAGCAGAGAAGGTACACTTGTCCTCGTTGGGACGTAGCGAACAAAGTTCATTAGACAATCTTTCTGGTAACATTGGACAAACTCGATCTACTAAATAAACAGAAGTAGAACGCTTAAAAGCTTCTTTGTCTAATGCCGTATTCGGACGGACATAATGGGTAACATCCGCAATATGTACACCAATTTCAATCTCTCCATTTTCTAGTTTTTGAACAGATAGCGCATCATCAAAATCTTTTGCGGTATCAGGATCAATCGTAAAGGTCGTTACCTTACGCATGTCTCGCCGTCGAGCAATCTCTGCTTCATCCAGATCATCGTTTAATTCTTCAGACTCGGCAATTACTTCTTCCGGGAAATCAATGTTGAAACCATTATTAATTAAAATGGCATTCATCTCAATATTGTTACTGCCTGCTGCACCGAGAACGGTGGTGACACGACCAAACATATTTTTAACGACTCGAGTTGGCCACTTGGTAATTTTTACGACGGCCTTTTCTCCATCTTTTGCTTCTAGTAAATTATCGAGTTCGATAAATACTTCAAATTCACGACCACCAATTTCGACTAGTCCAGTCGCATATTTTGGTCCAATAGAGATTGTAGCGATAAAAAATTCAGAAGCACGTTCTAGTACTTTGGTGATTTTTCCTTCCGGTTTTCGTCGACCACGTGCTGCGCTAACAGCTACCGTTACTTTGTCTCCGTTCATGGCCCCGCCAAGATATTTAGCAGGTACATAAACATCATTTTCTAGACTATCAACAATGATATATCCAGCACCACTTCGGGTGATGTCTACGACTCCTTTATGTTCTTTGGTTATGACTGGACCAGAAGAGACGTTGCGGTCGAGTCGGTATAATTTATCTCCAAAAGAAAATAGTTTTCCTTCTTCCGTAAGTCCTTCTAATGCGTGCTGTACGGCATCAGGAGAATTGGTGATTTTTAATTTTCGAATAATCTGTTTGGCATTCAGTTTTTTACGGGCGTTACGCTTGAGTAGTTTAAAAACTTCGTTCTTTAGATCACGGGCGCTTAATTTACGTCCTCTTTTTTTTGATTTTTTTTTGTTTTGCATAATTTTTATATAAAATGGTAGGAGCTAATTGGCTCCTTAAAAAAGCCACATTGATAGACGAAATATGTCTTATTCTGAAATGATTTCTCCGTTTGGTAAAATTTCTAAGGAAAAAGATTTGCTAGAACTAGCATCAAATTGATTGGTATGCGCATTGGCTTCTCCCGCTGCGATATATATGATTAGTTCCTCGTCAATCGTGGCAACTGAAGTTAATAACGAGTTTTCTATCACTTTAGTTCCAGCAATCGTACTTCGATCTATTTCTACTCCCTTTCGATTAAAGGTCAACATCACATATTGATAGTCTAATAAAGCCCCAACCCAGTATACAATGGCTACAAATTCTTCCGATTTTTTTAATCTAAAACAAGGAATAAATTCCGTAAATTCGTCCGGCTCTGGGTCTTTTGGACTTAAAATGTACTGATCGATCATCAATTGAGGTAGTGGATCATTGATTCGACTGAATTCTAAATGAGTGCCTTCTCCGATGGTAACGGGTAATTCAACGATGGGAAATTTTTTAAGGAATTCACCAAATCGGACTTTATTTATTTTGGCCATATGATATTTTGTTAGATATTTTACAAAGATAATCTAAAAGGATCGAATACTGCTTAGTTCCGAATTTCTGTTTTCAATTAGAATAAATAGTGAATATGTTAATTAGATTTATTCTAAATAGACTGTCTGCGAGCCCATTCTCCAAACATTATTGGGTATATTCGTTATAATCAATAGCTTTGTGAAACGCTAAAAACTATTTTTAAGAGCTTGTCCAAATTTTTATTTTAGATAAACTCAAAGGCTAACTTTTTTAACAAAACGCACTATAATATGAGTTGGATTACAAACTTTCTGACTTCTTCCATCGGTCGAAAACTTATCATGAGTCTTACTGGACTCTTTTTGATTCAATTTTTACTAGTCCACTTGATTGGAAATCTTCAACTATTGGTGGATGATGGTGGAGAAAAATTCAATCTCTACGCTCAGTTTATGACGACCAATCCGGTTATCAAGGCGACATCTTTCTTGCTTTATGGAGGTATCCTATTACACATTGTTCAAGGGCTCCTGATTTGGAAGCAAAATAGTGGCTCTAGAAATACCCGCTATGCGGTTAGTAAAAACCCTAACGTTAGTTTTTCTTCTAAATATATGGGTTGGCTAGGAACCATCATTTTGGTATTCCTAATTCTACACCTCTGGCAGTTTTGGTTTAAAATGAAATTTGGAACTGTAGCACCTATCGATTATAATGAAGGGACTGGACCAGTAAAAGATCTCTACACTTTAGTATCCGTAGCTTTTAAAAACCCCTTATACGTTATTGCTTATGTAATAGGAATGATTGTTATTGGCTTGCACCTAAAGCATGGTTTCCAAAGTTCTTTTCAGACTTTAGGTTTAAACCATAAGAAGTATACACCGTTAATTAAGGGATTAGGATTGATTTATTCTATTCTTGTTCCCCTAGGATTCGCAATTATTCCTATTTACTTCTACCTTTTTAGATAATATTATAAATACTCTGATATGCCATTAAAAGCAAATTCTCCAGAAGGAGCCCTAGACGATAAATGGACTAAATACCGTTCTACCATGAATTTGGTAGCACCTAATAACAAGCGTCGTATCGACATCATTGTGGTAGGTACTGGCCTTGCTGGAGCTGCTGCAGCTGCCACGCTTGGAGAACTAGGATATAACGTAAAAGCATTTACCTTTCACGATAGTCCTCGTAGAGCACACAGTATTGCCGCTCAAGGTGGAATCAATGCTGCAAAAAATTATCAAAATGATGGAGACAGTGTTTTCCGTTTATTTTATGATACCATCAAAGGGGGAGATTATCGCTCCCGAGAATCCAACGTACACCGTTTGGCAGAAGTAAGCCGAAACATCATTGATCAATGTGTTGCACAAGGTGTTCCTTTTGCTCGAGAATATGGTGGTCTACTAGCCAATCGTTCTTTTGGTGGAGTACAGGTATCTCGTACTTTTTACGCAAAAGGACAGACGGGCCAGCAATTATTATTAGGAGCTTATCAAGCATTGTCACGTCAAATTTCATTAGGAAATGTAGAGATGTATAACCGACATGAAATGTTGGATGTAGTAATTGAAGATGGTAAAGCTCGTGGTATTATTGCCCGTAATCTTTTGACAGGAGAACTTGAACGCTTCGGAGCACATTGCGTGGTTTTAGGAACCGGTGGTTACGGAAACGTATTCTATCTTTCTACCAATGCCATGGGATCTAACGTATCCGCAGCATGGCGCGCTACTAAGCGAGGAGCCTTGATGGCAAATCCTTGTTATACACAAATACACCCTACTTGTATTCCGGTTTCCGGAGAATATCAATCTAAACTAACCCTCATGTCGGAGTCTCTCCGAAATGATGGTCGAGTTTGGGTACCAGCACACAAAGAAGATGTGATGGCAATCAGAGAAGGAAGAATGTCTGCTAAAGATATTCCAGAAGATCGTAGAGATTATTATCTGGAAAGAAGATATCCTGCTTTCGGTAATCTAGTACCAAGAGATGTAGCATCTCGTGCCGCAAAGGTGGCTTGTGATGAAGGATTTGGTGTTAACAAAACTGGACTAGCGGTGTTCCTTGATTTCGCTTCAGCGATTCAGCGTTATGGAAAAACAGAAGCACATTCTAATGGAATTCATAATCCAGATGCCAAGAAAATTGAAGAACTCGGTAAGAAAGTTGTCGAAGCTAAATATGGTAATCTTTTCGAAATGTATGAGAAGATCACCGGAGAGAATCCTTACGAAGTTCCAATGAAAATTTTCCCAGCAGTACACTACACAATGGGTGGCTTATGGGTTGATTATAATTTAGAAACAAACATCCCAGGATTGTTTGCACTCGGTGAGCAAAAAAATAGCAAGAACAGGAGCGTGAACAAGGGCGAGAACAAACAAGATAAAAAACAAGAACAACAAGAAAAATAACAACAAAACAGTGAGTTCCTGGAACTCACGGTGCTCTGAAGCACGATTTGGTCGCACGTGCGGTGCGCGAGATGCCTCCTGACGATGATTCCTTCCCTCATCTTCTCGGTGAAGTGGAAAAGCCTGTGCTTCCTCTTGCGATTGAGCTCCTTCTTGCGACGAACCGTCAGTCGACCCTGTGTCAAAAACACCAACACGCACGTGAAGACAATACGGAAAAATACAGGATCGAACTATCAAAGTAACACAATATCAATATCGACATCGATACAGAGTATTATCGTAACACCGCAATGCCCTATAACCAGGTAGGAGGTCTATTCAGTTCGATAGGACCTGATACTGGCGTGTTTCTTACAAACGAGCCGTCGATCTATGATAGCTTCGTCCCACCATCCCACCCAACCAACCAAAAGCTGACCCGAAATCAAAACATCCCGGCACCCACTTCCTCCTCCGCCTCCTCCGGCAGGTCATCCAGCAACATCAACTAACCATCCTACCACCCACCACCATCCCACCCAACAAAAGCAACAAAAACAACTTAGTAACAGTAAATAACGCTTCTTCCTTAAAAATCGATATCCGAAAGCTTCTCCTCAATGAATTTCCAGATGTTATCCACGATAGCCTAAACCCCGTTCCCATGAAAACTG
>CALKJE010000469.1 GCA_937995675.1 uncultured Saprospiraceae bacterium | reverse complement strand
TAATATTCGTTAGAAGCGAATTGTACTTCTGTTTGTCGGTGACAATTAATACACCATCCCATAGATAATGGTGCGTATTGCTGTACAACTTCCATTTTTTCAACTGGTCCGTGACAAGTCTGACATGCTATTTTACCAACGGTAACGTGTTGTGCGTGGTTAAAATAAACGTGATCCGGTAGATTGTGAATTCGTACCCACTCGATCGCTCCACCAACAGATTCCTTAGAAGGATTTGTTAAAGATGCTTCGATATTTTCCCACTGCCTTTCTGCTTCTTTCGTTGCATCACGCTCTAATTTAGATTCAGAGTTTGCATATTTAGCATCAGCTGCTTTATCCTTTAGGAAGGTTTCTTTTGCGTATTTAACAAAGATTGGCTTGATCTCCTCATTGGTCATTTGGTCATAATTCTCAATATACTTATCCGTGGTAGGATCGTATCCGATAGATGCATAGATCTTAGATAATTCTGCCGTTCCACCTACGCTACCTTTCTTAATTGCTTTATGACAATTCATACAGGTATTAGTAGCAGGAATAACAGAGTGCTTACTTCGGCGAGCACCATCGTGACAATATTGACAATCGATTTGCTGCTGACCAGCGTGTACTGCGTGAGAGAATTTGATTGGTTGGTCTGGTGCATATCCTTGTTGACGACCTAAGCTGATTGCATTATTTACAGTAGTGAATCCACCGATAATTACTGCGGCGAAAATGATGAATCCAATTACACCACGACTTGTTAATATGTCTTTTACTGTTGCAACTTGTCCAGGAGTAGCTCCTTCCTTGATCTGCGCCATTCGGTTCAGATTAGAAATGATTCGTGCTAGGGCAACTGCTAAGATTCCAAGAATTAAGAATAAAACAATAAAGAAAGGAGTACTTAAACCAGATTCCTTAGTGTCAGTATCAGCAGAAGCAATGGTTTCACCACCTCCACCTCCACCTTTGGGGTAAGTACCTTTATAAACACCATCAATATAACCCAAGACAGAAGCAATCTGATCGTCGGTTAAATTAGGGAAGGCAGTCATCACTGACTTATTCCATTGATTATAGAGTCCAACTGCATAAGCATCACCGGTAGCGATCACAGCAGAAGAGTTTCTGATCCAAGCATAAAGTAGCTCTTCACTTTCCCATCGTTCCTCTACTCCACCTAAGGCTGGTCCGGTCATATCATCCTTCATCGTCTTGTTGTGACAAGAAGCACAGTTATTTCGGAAAAGCGCCTTACCTTCATCGAGGTCTTGGGCAGAAAGGGAAAAAGCGAACAAAACGAAGAGGAGGGAAAATAAGTGTTTCATCCTAGGTATTGTCGTAAATCTAATCATATCTCTGAATCTTTTTCGACGAATAGAACGCATAAGAAATAATATGATATCTATTGTCATTTTTATGTCAGCGCAAAAATACAATTCACAACCATTATTACCAATATATATTTACCTCTATATTTTATTTAGACAATTTCTAAATAGTAGTAAAATCCTAACATTCTATAAGGACTTCCGTTAAAGGTATTTTTGTGCGTATTTTCAGCTAAAAAGGAACGATTTAAGGGTAAAATCCTGATAAATTAAAAGAAAAATCGGAGCGCAATTAAATATTTAAAACATATATCATATAAAAAATTATTTCGGACGACGTAATTTTTCTAAAAAAAGTCTAAAAAATTAATAAAAATCTTAGAATTTCGGACTGTTTCATTAAGTATTTCATTTTACCTTCTGCGCCATTAAATCTAACACCTATTGATTTTTTTGCTCAGCAACCTACTAACTTTCCCGCAAGTATACGGGACAAGCTCTAAAGGAAGAACCGCCACCCGCTCTTTTGCTTTTGGTGAATCACATTTTGTTCTTTACTTTTTTTGCTCGGTGGCTTTAGAACGTTCAGGGCTATCAATTGGGGAGAATTATCTGACTTTTGATTTTTGCGCTTGAAGTTGAAGTTGAAGTTGAAGTTGAAAAAACAAGTTATTAAGATAATCTTTAAAATCTCTTTAGAAGCCGTTGTCCAATTTCGAGGTTATCATAAGACCTTTTGATCAAATCTCGCGCAGCCAAACCGATTGAAGGAAGTTGTTCTCGATTTTCCTGACAAAATTTTAAACAGTCAAACCATTCTTCAGTCGTATCGGCAATTAAGACTTCTTTTTTATGTTCGGCTTCAATTCCTTCTAAACCAATGCTGGTAGTGATCACTACTCTACCCAAAGCCATTCCTTCTAAAATTTTGACGCGCATTCCACTACCACTTAGGAGCGGAACAATCATGATGGGATGTTGATTGATGAAAACTTGGGCATCTGGGACTTCTCCGTGAACGGTAACCTTTTGAGGTGCTAACTTATATAAATGATCAGGCGTGTTTCTACCTGCAAGGTGAAGTGTCAATTCTGGAAAAGCGGTTCGGATCTTGGGCCAAGGATTTTTGATAAACCAATTCATCCCTTCCAGGTTGGGCATCCAGTCTAAAGAACCGATAAATGAAATGGAAAGTGGTTGATCCATACTAATCGTAGCGGGCTGGTAACGATCATGATCTATACCGATGGGTATCACCTGTTGATGTCCTTGAAATCCTAGCCGTTGGAAGGTTTTTAAATCTCGTTTGGTGATCGGCACTAGTAGATCATATTTATTAAGATGTTGGACTTCAAATCGCTTTAATTTTCTAGTTAAATAAGCGAGGTAGTTTTTCTTTAAAACCGAGGAAGTATTTTCTGTTATTCTAGACCAAATTTCATGCTCTACATTATGGGCACGCATGACAATTTTTGCGGTAGAATAGTTGCGAATTAATTCAACATACGGAGCCAAGAAAAGCGTTTCTAACTGAACGACATCCGGTTGGATATTTTCTAGCGTCTCTTTTATTCTTTTTGAAAAATCATTGTCAACAAAACGATCAATATGATAGGACTTGGAAGAAAAAAGATTTAAAAAAGCACGATGTGGTTTGAGGTCCGTATCTACAGCAACCGATTGAATCGTTTTATAAAAATCAAAACTTTTAGGCAGGTCTTTTTTATCAAAAAAATGCTTTGGTGTATTGATACATAATAAATGTACCTCTGCGCCTTGTGCTTTAAAAGCTTTCGCTAAATTGGTAATCGCGATTACTTCTCCGTCTTTGATGGGATATGGAAACTTTTTACAGAGTTGTAGTATTCGCATGATGTAGTT
>CALKJE010000468.1 GCA_937995675.1 uncultured Saprospiraceae bacterium | reverse complement strand
ATCCTTCTGCGTATTTATTCGTCAAGCAACTTCCCATTGCCTGAATTACTTGCTGACTGGTAAAATTCTCTGAAGCAATCAATTCTATCCCATGTCGCTGACGTTGTAATTCTTCTTCAATTAGTCCAAAAATAGTAGAATCATTCATTGTTAATAATATTTAAATATGTCTTAATGAAAATAATTGGTAGGGATATTTAAAAACTGGGGCAAAGGTACAAAGATTCAAAAGAAAAGAAGCGTTAAATTTCGACACTTTTATTATGCATCTGCCGTATAAGTCTTATACTAAAGTCCTCTTAAATACCTTTAGAAAAGGAGGGGATTTAGTCTATTTCTTGTTACATTTGAAAAAAAATAAGATACATACTATGTATTCACCAATTTTTCGCTTTGTTGTTCTCTTGATACTGACGGGATTTGCTAACGAGATGTTCGCGAAAACGGATAAATACCGCTGTATGTGGCGCAATGATCCTGCCACCACCATGACTATTGGTTGGAATCAAGTTTCCGGCAATAGTCCTACCCTTTATTATGACATATATGATCATGGCTCAGATAGTCAGGCTTATACTTGGTCGCAAAATCCGGATCGAACCGTCCAAGCCAAAGGAATGGACAATCGATTCGTCCGTCTCCGTGGTTTACAACCCAATACCGTTTATCATTTCATTATTGTTGACTCTGAAGGAGCCAGTGAACCAATGTCTTTTCGAACGGCACCTGATCATCCATACGAAAGATTGAGTATCATCGCTGGAGGTGATTCTCGTAATCATCGAACTGGACGAAAAAATGCAAATAAACTAGTCAGCAAGCTAAGACCTCACTGCGTCATGTTTGGTGGGGATATGACCGGATCAGATAAGGCGCGCGAGTGGAAATACTGGTTTGATGATTGGCAATATACGGTAGGAGAAGATGGACGTTTGACTCCATTGATTGTGGCACGTGGTAATCATGAATATTCAAATGAATCTATTGTAGATCTTTTCGATGTAGAAAATCCAAAAGTATATTATGCTTTAAATCTAGGTGGTAATCTCTTACGGGTTTATACTTTGAATTCATTGATTGCTAGCGGTGGTGATCAAGGAGCATGGCTAAAAGAAGATCTTTCTAGAAGTAAAGATATGACCTGGAAGTTTGCGCAATATCATTTTGCGATTCGTCCTCATACTCGTGCCAAGCGCGAACAGAACGGTCAATATAAAAATTGGGGTATTCCATTTCATGAGCATGGTGTAGATATGGTAGTAGAGTCAGATGCACATACGGTAAAAACGACTTGGCCGATTCGCCCTACTTCTGAATCAGGAAGTGAAATGGGTTTTATTCGAGATGACCAGACCGGTACTGTTTACATTGGAGAAGGTTGTTGGGGAGCTCCATTACGTAGAAATAATGATGATAAAAAATGGACCCGTAATAGTGGTAGTTTCAATCAGTTTAAATGGATTTTTGTTAGTGAAAATAATATCGAGATTCGAACTGTAGAAACCAATAATGCAGACATGGTGGGAACCGTAGATCCTTACGATGTTTTTACACCACCAGCTAACCTAAAAATTTGGGATCCTAGTAATGGTCCAGTTTTATATATTGATAGAAAATACAAAGAAGCGTACGCGACATCTGATCCAGTAGCTACTGCTGTCGCCAGCTTATCTCCAGTTAGTACAGCTCCAGCTACCAAACCTACGACCTCGCCTACTCCTATGGAGGAAGAGGAAGATTGTGAACCTGATGAAGTACATGAACCAGCTCAGACCGCAGCTGCTATTCGACCTAATCCAAAAAGAATTGCTGCACCAACGCCAGAAGAAACCGTTATTAGCTCTCCACCACCAACTCCCAAAGTTAAAAATATCGTTAAGGTCGAAACGCCACCTGCTCCCGCTTTTGTTCCAGCTACTATTTCAAACTGTCGAGCGGATCTTACCGCTACTCAATTAGCGATCAGATGGGAAGTGAAAGGAGAAGCTCCTGGTAAGGCTTATCAATTTGAAATACAAAAATCCAATGATGGTCAAGCTTTCAGGACCATCGCTAAATTACAAGGAGTTGGTGCTCAAGGAAATAATACCAACAATTATCAGATATTAGATAAAATAGATCCTGCAATTCCTTTGACTAGCCTCAAATATCGCCTCAAAGCAATTGCACCAAACGGAAAAGAAAACATTTTCTCCGTAGATCAATCAGCAAGCTTAGCTGCTCAATGGGATAAATATCCTAAGATGACACCAAACGCTAACTCTGGTTTATTAAAGGTTCGATATGAACTGAATGAGACCAGTAATGTAATTATCAAACTATCCGGATTCAACAATAAAGCCGTTTCCCGTAGTAGTTACGATGACCAAAAATCTGGTAATTATCAAAAGTCCATTGATATGAGTAATGTTCCTAAAGGAGTATATTTACTGACCATCGAAGTAAACAAAGAAGTGGTTAAACAATATCAGGTGATTAAGGAACAACAGCGGATTTAGGGGTTAAAGCGTTTACGTTTATTACTCATTTTTTTCAAATAAAATTTCTGCTGAAAAATCCTGATCGATCAAACCAATACTATGTGTGTTGGACTTTAATCCTAAGGCAGTGATTAAGGTTAAAAAAATCTGTTTTTTGGTTTTAGTAACTTCCCGAAACGTATCTATTTTCTTACGTAAATTATTAGCGTACTCTTTTGAAATAGTAAAACTGCTGTTATAAAATTTTATTTCTACTAAATTAATCGTCTGATCATTTCGATCAATCAATAAATCAATCTGCACACCTGACTGTTCTTCAATACCCGGTCTGTAAAAAGTCGAAGTACGAGTATAAACTCCTTGAATACCCAATGCTTTTTGAATAGCCTTTGTATGCTTTAAGCAAATATTTTCGAAAGCATAACCACACCATATTTTGTATGTTTGAGTTTGTGATAAACTAAGCCATACACTTTCGGCCTCCAGTGAATTGCCCTCAATAAAGCGTAAATAAAAAATTGAATATTCATCAGTTAACCGGTATATTTTTCCTTTCTTTTTCTTTCCAAAAGCTGGATAAGCAGTCACAAAACCCGACTCTCCTAACTCTTCCAAAACCTTGGTTATCCTGCCACTGTCATTTATTTTTGAATATTTGATCAGTTGGGTTCTAGTTAATCCATTCGGCTTACTGGCCAGAATACGAACCAACTTTGTGTGATACGCTGAATGTTCAAAAAGTGCAGGGTATAAACTAAGAAATTCATCTCTTAACAATCCGGTTTCACTAAAACAAATCTTACCAATATTCTGTGTGGCACTTTTCCCTTTTTCAATCTCTTTAAGATAATGTGGAATACCTCCCATCACCATGTATAATTGTAGCATTTGATAATACGCAAGATTGATCCCTCTGGTTGATAAAAACTCAACTGACTCAGCTAAGGAAAAAGGTTTTAAGCGTATCCGCTTTGTTACACGATTATGCAAACCTCCTCTGCTTCTTAAAATTTTCTGAATCATCCAGGAAGCAGCCGATCCACAAATTACCACTACTATATTTTTTTTAACCGCCCATGAATTCCAAAAATAACTGAGCCCCATCAAAAAGCCCGATTTATGTGTATCCATCCAAGGTACTTCATCAAAAAAAACAACCTTCTTCTCTGAAAAGTCTAGTTGATCTAACCAATCTGTCAAAATAAAAAAAGCTTCCAGCCAATCCTTAGGTGGCGTAATAGCTACCTTGGTATTTGAATACTTTCTGAGTTGATTGGTAAAATTTCTAAGCTGGTCTGACTTGTTTGCCTGCTGCAATCCCGACATTTCAAATACTAAATCCTCCGCATATACGGTTCTAACTAAATAAGTTTTACCAACTCTTCTTCTACCAATCACAGAGATCATTTCTGCCTCAGATGAGTGCAGTGCCTCCTTTAATATTGCCTGTTCTTCTTTTCGTCCAGTTATCATAATTAATTATTTACTTACGGAATCTACCCAAATATAACCACTTTCCGTAAGCAAAAAAATATTCCCATTCGGAATCTTAATAACTCACCCCTAAAGCTTTCATAGTTTTTACATCCAAATTACCAACTGGCAAATCATTATCCTTTTGGTATTGAACTAAAGCAGCTTTTGTCTTATCACTCATTATGTTATCAGATGGTCCGGGATCATAGCCACGGTTACGTAGTTCATCTTGGATTTTTCGAACAACAACGTTAGTTACTTGACCATAACTACAATTAAACTGCCGCCATTCCGTAAACCCACCTTTCTTCACTAATATCCGACGAGCAACTGTTGTATATTCCGCTGGAACTGGAATCGTTTTTACAGAAGCAGGAGCCGTTAACTTTTGAAAAGAGCGAGTAGTATATTCAGCTGGAATAGCAATCGTACGGATACAGTCTCCAAGTTTATTATCACTTATATCTTCTGTAAAACCAACAGGACATCCTTTCCGTACAAAAGTAGTATAGCTATCCATAACCACCGGAGCAATTTCGGTACGAGTAGTCGCAGCCGTTTTTAATTTACGAACCATCCGTGTCTCGTATTCCGCAGGAATATCAATCGTCCGAATTTGAGCTGACGTTTTCAAAACCTTTTTAGAAACTGTTTTATATTCTGCAGGGATTTCTTTTGGACGTGCATGTGATGTACCCGTTTTCAAAACGCTGTAAGTACGTGTAGTATACTCCGCTGGAACAGCAACTTCTCTTATACAATCGTCACCACGCGCTGTCCACCCTTCCTCACAATTGAGTCGTACCTTTTTATTTATGGTCTGATAAACTGCTGGAGTTTCAATTAGACACCAAACTAAACAATCATTAGGATCAGCAGATAAACAGTTTTGGTCGGCTTTTTTCTTTACCCATTTAGTCCCAGCAGGAGCTATTTCAATTTGCTCGCTTTGACTTTTATAACGCGCAGGTTTTCTTTCAATACGAACAGTAGCTTCACTTACTAGTACTTGCTCCGTAGCCATTTCATATTTTGCTGGAACGATCCCATTAGGAAGATAAGCAGGCTTAACAAGAATTTGCTCCTTGACCATTTCATAAGTTGGAGGGATAACCTCTAGACGAGTAGCAGCCTCTTTTACTAGCACTTGTTCGGTGACTGTTTCATATTCCGCAGGAACTGAAATAAATTGAATACAGTTACCACCACTAACTAAAACACCACCGTCTGGTTCGAAACCAAATGGACAACCTTTGACGAATGACTGGGTTTCTGTTTCATATTCGGCAGGAACACGTTCGATTCGTGTTGCAGCCTCTCGTACCAATACTTGTTCTGATACAGACGCATATTCGGCAGGAATAATCTCTACTTTAAAAGAAGCAGCTTTGATTTCGATTTGTTCTGTTTCTGTAGTATACTCATCAGCGATAAGACATTTCGTGTAACAAGAACCAGGCTTTGCATGAGGTATTTCTACTTCAGGTTGAGCAGATACTAAAGAAGCAAAAAACATAAAAATCGCAGAAATCGTAATAGGTAATTTTTCCATCAGAATTTATTTTATATTCTAAAAAACAGTAAGTAGAATCTTACTTATCTGACGGCTATTCTCTCCAATTGGTTGCACAAAAAAATCCCGCCTTGGCTACTGCCAAGACGGGATTTTTATATTTAAAAACTCTATTGAGTTCTATCTATTTCAGTGCTTAGTAGCTTACACCTAAAGACTTCATAGTTTCAACGTCAAGGTTACCAACTGGTAAGTTGTTATCCTTTTGGTATTTAACTAAAGCAGCTTTAGTTCTAGCTCCCATTACGTTGTCAGATGGTCCTGGATCGTAACCACGGCTACGTAAAGCTTCCTGGATCTTACGAACAGTAACGTTAGTTACTTGGTCAGCACAAACAACTTCTCTCCACTCAGTGAATCCACCTTTCTTCACTAATACACGACGAGTTACAGTAGTGTACTCAGCAGGAATATCAATGGTACGAGTAGAAGCAGGAGTAGCTAATTTACGGAAAGAACGGCTAGTGTATTCAGCAGGAATTTCAGTAGTACGGATACAGTCTCCGTTTCCACCAGCACCTGTGTCTTCAGTATATCCAGAAGGACAACCTTTACGTACACGAGTTGTGTAGCTACCCATGATTACAGGAGCAGTTTCAGTACGTGTAGAAGCAGCGTTCTTTAATTTACGAACAGTACGAGTAGTATACTCAGCAGGAATATCAACAGTTCTTGTTGTTGCAGGAGTTTTAACTACAGACTTAGTAATTGTTCTGTACTCAGCAGCGATTTCAGTCTGACGCGTAGAAGCAGCAGCCTTTAATTTGTTATAAGTACGAGTAGAGTATTCAGCAGGAATATCAACAGTTTTGATACAATCGTCACCGTTATCAGTCCAACCCTCATCACAACCAACACGTACTTTCTTAGTTACCGTACGGTATTGTGCTGGAGTTTCAACTAGACACCAAACTAAACAGTCGTTAGGGTCAGCAGATAAACAGTTACGGTCAGCTCTTTTCTTTACCCACTTAGTAGCAGCAGGTGCAGTTTCGATTTGCTCGCTTTGAGTTTCGTAACGTGCAGGTCTTCTCTCGATACGAGTAGAAGCTTCTTTTACTAATACTTGCTCAGTCATAGACTCATATTCCGCAGGAACAGTCTCTGTACGGTAAGAAGCAGGCTTAACAAGGATTTGCTCAGTTACATTTTCCATTACAGCAGGAACAACTTCTAAACGAGTAGAAGCATCTTTTACTAATACTTGCTCAGTTACAGTTTCGTACTCAGCAGGAACTGGAATAGAACGAACACAGTTACCACCCGCAACTAAATTACCACCTTCTGGTGCATAACCAGATGGGCAACCTTTAACGAATGACTGAGTTTGAGTTTCGTATTCAGCAGGAACACGCTCGATACGAGAAGAAGCGTCTCTTACTAATACTTGCTCAGATACAGATTCGTAAGCAGCAGGAATAGTTTCTACTCGAGTAGAAGCAGCTTTTACCTGAATTTGCTCAGTTTCTGTAGTGTACTCATCAGCGATAAGACATTTTGCGTAGCAAGAACCAGGCTTCTGGTTTGGAATTTCTACTTCTGGCTGTGCGAATGCTGCACAAGCAAAAAGCATAAATGCTACTGAAAGGATAACGTTCAATCTTTTCATGTGAAATTATTGGTTTTGATTAAAAAAATTATTTATGTAAAAATATGTTTATTCAAATTAGATGGGATCACACATGGGACCCTCTTAATTTTCTCTCTTATATTATAATACATTGCCTTTGAATAACTGGATATAGTAATACATAATCCTTAATTCGGGTGCAAAGTTAAATCAAATTTTTGGGATAACACAAAAAATACTTCTTTATAATACCAGAAGATAAATTATGTTCAGAAAGGGTCGATAAAGCTTTTACACTTCCGTCTTTAGAGAGGATTTTTATCTCGTCTTTCAGGGCATTGTATGCATTATTCGACTCGGTTCCGTAGTAAATTAAAAATTTTGTTTCGTCCGGTCGATTTTCCAAATTAAATTTGGAAACGATTATTTGACGAATATTTTTTAAATAGTCACCCTCGAAAGGTTCTTTTTTCACCTCAACACGAAATAATTTTCTATTTAGCAGGCTATTCGCTAAGAATGCTAAGATTTGATCTTTACTCTTTGCAAACCTTTTTATACCTGATAAAAGGTCTATATCATCTAATTGAGCGAAATGTTGTCGCAAAATTGCCTTATCCTTTTCCGTTTTTGTCGGTACATCTTCTGCCATAAAGTAGGCTAAATGCTCCGAAACCGCGAAGCGTTCTCCTCGGTTGTATATTTCTTTGGCGCGAAGCAAGGTATTTATTAATAATTGCTCTGTCCCCAATGATGTTTTATGTAAATAAACCTGCCAATACATGATTCTTCTAGCAATTAGGAATTTTTCAACAGAATAAATCCCCTTTTCTTCTACCACTAGCTCATCATTGGCTACGTTTAGCATCTTAATAATCCGATCATAACCAATCACGCCTTCTGATACACCTGTAAAGAAGCTGTCTCGGTTCAAATAGTCCAATCGATCCATATCTAGTTGGCTACTGACCAATTGGTGTAAAAAATGTTTAGGATACTGATCCGTAAATATTTTTATTCCAATCTCTAAAGCACCATTAAATTCCTTATTAAGGTCTTCCATGAAAAGTAAAGAAAGCTCTTCGTGGTGTAGATTTACCAAGGTATGTTCCAAAGCATGAGAAAATGGACCATGTCCTATATCATGTAGTAGAATGGCAATCGCAACACCTTCAGCCTCTTCATCTGAGATCTCTACTCCCTTGTCTCTCAGCACTTTAACTGCTTCTCGAGTCAAATGCAACGCGCCTAGCGCATGGTGAAACCGAGTATGCAAGGCACCAGGATACACATAGGAGGTTAATCCTAACTGACTTATCCGCCGTAACCGTTGAAAGTAAGGGTGTTCTACCAGATCGAATAGAATACCGTAAGGTATGGTAACGAATCCATAGACTGGATCATTGAATATTTTGCTTTTGCTCATATTTTGCTTTTGGTCAAAGTAGAGAATAATGAAAAATCCCTCTTTTTCCAGAGGCAAAAATACAAAATCTCTTATATATGACCCTAAAATCTATTATAATGCTTATGTCAAATCCGCTAAAACCGGAATCCAGCAAAGCTTTCTTTGCCTTTTGTTCTCGGAAGACGGTAGTTTTTCACATATGGTTGCATCTATGTATTGTTTTTTTCAAAGAATAAAGTCTAATAAATAAAAGAATAAGAGAAGTAATCATTATCTAATAATAAGCTGACCTTAACACTCGTTAAATGTTTATCTTTCCGGCCAGGATGGTATATTCTATCATTTTTCCATAAATTTTTATCTATAGCTTTAAATTACTACACTTTACAAATAATTCCTTCACACATTTAAAAAGAACAAATGGAAAAAATTAAAATTCTTTGGGCCGACGACGAGATTGATTTATTAAAACCCCAAATAATGTTTTTAGAAAAGCGGGGGTACGATGTACTAACCGTTAGTAATGGATATGATGCGTTCGAAGAATGTGAGAATACCAATGATATTGACGTAGTTTTTTTGGATGAATCGATGCCTGGAATTACCGGACTAGAAACCCTAACAAAAATTAAAGCAACCAACCCTACCCTTCCAGTAGTAATGATTACTAAAAATGAGGCGGAAAACGTCATGGAAGAAGCGATCGGTTCTCAAATCTCTGATTATCTAATCAAACCGGTCAATCCTAATCAGATTTTATTGACCCTGAAAAAGATTATTGATAACAAAAGGCTCGTTCGAGAAAAAACGGCTTCTGGTTACCAACAAGACTTCCGTCAAATTTTGATGGATATCAACAGTGGATTAGATTATAAAGAATGGACCGAGACTTATAAAAAAATTATCAACTGGGAGCTAAAAATGGATTCTTCTCAAGCAGACGAACTAGGAGATATTCTATCCATGCAAAAAACAGAAGCCAATGCAGGTTTCAGCAAATTTGTAGTGAAAAACTATGAAGGCTGGGTCAACAATAAAGAGGAAGAAAAAGGGCCAATTATGTCGCATAACTTGCTGCGTAAAAAGGTTTTTCCAGCTATGGAAGAAGGCATTCCTACAGTAATGCTTTTACTCGACAACTTACGTTTTGACCAATGGAAAGTAATCGAACCTATTATCTCTGAACTCTATCGAGTTGAAGAAGAAGATTTTTTCTATAGTATTCTACCTACAACTACTCAATACAGCCGTAACGCGATCTTCGCCGGCATGACTCCTGGAGACATTAGCAAACATTACTCCAACTGGTGGTTTAACGACAACGAGAAAGGGGGTAAAAATATGCATGAAAAAGATCTATTAGGTGAACAGATCAACCGTACTTTCCGCAAGGAAATAAAATGGGATTATTTTAAAGTTACCAATGTTGCCAAAGCCAAAAGCTTAAATGACAATATTCATAATTATTTAAATAATGATTTTTCGGCTTTGGTCTATAATTTTATTGATATGCTTTCGCATGCTCGAACAGAGATGGAAGTACTCAAAGAATTAGCAGGTGACGAAGCCGCTTATCGTTCACTCACCAAATCTTGGTTTATCCACTCCCCTATTTGGTCAGCATTGCAAAAGATTGCAGAACGAGATATTAAATTAATTATCACTACCGACCACGGAACGATTCGCGTTAAGCAACCTTCTCGTGTAGTTGGAGATAAAGAGACGACTACCAATCTTCGCTATAAAGTAGGTAGAAATCTAGATTATGATCCTAAGGATGTACTTGATTTCCGGGATCCACAAAAAGTGGGTTTACCTCGACCAAACGTTAGTTCCACCTTTATTTTTGCGAAAGAAGATAAATTCTTCCTTTACCCAAATAATTATAATCACTATAATAAGTATTACAATAATACTTTCCAACACGGTGGTATCTCTCTAGAAGAGATTATTTGTCCTATCATTCAACTACGAAGTCGCGGATAAGAAAATAATAGCATTAGAATAATAGAACTAATGTCAAAAAACGGGAAGACCATTCGCAGATCTTCCCGTTTTTCTTATTTTTACAATTGAAGTTGTTTAAGAATTCGAAAAGCAGATGAGAACTAGAGAAAATTGTTCAAATCGAGCCTCTTTTTTGAGTGCATAGCCTAGCTATGGACGAGAAAAAAGGCGAAGAGTTGAATAATTTAATCAGTTCGTAGTCAATTTTGGAGTTTTTAAACAACTTCATAAATAAACAAACTAGTGCCAGACTAAGATCGTTCTTAGTTTAGATAAAACAAAAAAGCATGCCTTTAGATCAGGTTGATGTAGATAAGTTGGGCCCAGATAATCTTCCCGTTCCTACGGAAGAAAAAGAGATGTCTTTTCTAGATCATCTAGAGGAGCTGCGCTGGCATATAGTCCGTTCTGTAGCAAGTATTTTTATTTTTGGAATCATTACCTTCCTCGCAAAAGACTTTGTTTTTAATACCCTAATCGCAGGACCGAAATCAGCCTGGTTTCCTACTTATCAAATGCTTTGTGGTCTAACCGATGGGCTCTGCTTTACACCACCCAAATTTGATCTAATCACTGTTGGACTTGGGGAATCTTTTATCGTTCACCTGAAGGCCTCTTTCTTTTTAGGATTAACTATTTCCTTTCCTTATATTTTTTGGGAAATGTGGAAATTCATCAAACCAGGCCTTTACGATAATGAAAAGAAAGCAGCTCGTGGAATGGTTTTTATTTGCTCGCTTTTATTCTTAATTGGTGTTTGCTTTGGATATTTTGTGGTGGCTCCAGTAGCGGTAAGTTTCTTAGCAGGTTATGATGTCGGTGCCGTGAGTACGGTAAGTATTACTTCCTATGTAAACTATCTCACCATGTTTACCATTCCAGTAGGAATTATTTTTGAGCTACCAATTCTTGTATATTTCTTAGCAAAAGTAGGACTTGTGAGTGCTGCCTTTATGCGCAAATATCGCCGACATGCTATTGTGCTGATTTTGGTTTTAGCCGCCTTTATCACGCCACCCGATGTAGTGACACAATTCTTGATTGGAATTCCATTATTCTTCTTGTACGAAATCAGTATTATCATCGCCAAACGTATGGAAGCTAAAAGAAAAAAAGAAGCTGAGAATGATTAATATATCCACCAACGCTACTCTAATCCTAAAGTTTGCTATTCCCATTTTTTGGATGATCTTTTTTGGATCTTTCACCATTGCTGCCTGGGTGATACCAGGTGTAGAAGAAGGAGCTGGTCCAGATAGGTCTACCAAGATAGGAATGACCTTATTTTTTCTAGCTGGAGTCGCCTTTCTTTATTGGGGATTTTTGCGATTGAAAAGAATAGAAATGGATGGAGACTTTGTCTATGCCACCAACTATTTTAAAACCTATCGCTATCCTTGGCATAATATCTCCAAAATAGAAGAAAAGGATTATATGCTTTTCAGAACCTTACATATCTATTTGAATCAACCCGGAAAATTCGGAAAGAAGATATACTGTGTCATTAGTCAAAAAAGACTCAATGAGTTTTTAGCTGCTCATCCTGGAGTCTTGTCTCGGTTCCTCGATAAGGAATCTGCTTAAAAATCACCAACTAAAATAATTTCACAAAAAAAGGAAGACTTCGATTGAAGTCTTCCTTTTTTACTTTCGGTAAAATTGAGTCTACGCTAAATCATACTACTAGATATTTCTTCCATTTCTCGCCTCCCAGCCTCCTAAAGGAGTAGCTTCATATGCGCAAATATCCAGTAATATGATTACAATCTACGCTAATACACTCGCATCTCTTACGATCAATTTTTTTCGTTCTGGTCCAGTAGAGACCATAGCGATTGGTGTCTCTAGTTCTTTTTCTAAATAAGCAAGAAAATCACGAGCGGCTGGTGGCAATGCTTCATACTCCATGACACCTTCCAAAGAGCTTTCCCAACCTTTAAAATGCTTTAATTTTGGAGTGATCTCTACTTCACAAAGGTCGTATGGTAGTTCCGCATGTGATCCTCCGTCATAATTATAATGCGTAGCAGCGGCGATCTCTTTTAAGTTGTTTAATACATCAATTTTAGTAAAAACCAACTTGGTAACCCCATTGAGCATGATGGTATATTTTAGTTGTGGGATATCAATCCATCCACAACGTCTTGGACGGCCAGTGGTCGCACCAAATTCCGCTCCTTCTTTCCGAAGGAATTCTCCCGTTTCATCAAATAATTCTGTAGGAAATGGTCCACCTCCCACACGCGTACAATATGCTTTGGTAATACCAATGACTTCTCCAATTCGAGCAGGTGCAATACCAAGTCCATTACAAACTCCAGAAGAAATCGTGTTAGAAGAAGTAACATAAGGATAGGTTCCAAAATCAATATCTAACATAGAACCCTGCGCACCTTCCGCTAATACTTTTTTACCCGTCTTAAGTGCGTTATTAATATAATATTCACTATCCACATGCTTTAGCTCTCGTAAGATACTTAAGCATTCAAACCAACGCGCTTCTTCTCCTGCTAGATCGAAGTCTACCTTTGGATCATTACCGATGATTCCTAGATGCTTCGCTTTAAGTGCTTCGTATTTTTCTTTAAAATTAGGCAATAGAATATCACCAACTCGTAAACCGTTTCGTCCCGTTTTGTCCATATAGGTCGGTCCGATTCCTTTGAGTGTAGAACCAATTTTTTCTTTTCCTTTTGCGGCTTCCGATACCGCATCTAAGAATCGGTGGGTTGGTAAAATCAGATGTGCTTTTCTAGCAACTAATAAGCGATCTTTATAATCTACCTCTGCGGCGATAAGTTTATCAATTTCTTTGGTCAATGTGATCGGATCGATGACCACACCATTACCAATCAGGTTGATTTGGTTTTCACGAAAAATACCAGAAGGTACCGTGTGTAAGACATATTTTTTCCCGTCAAATACAAGCGTATGACCGGCATTGGGTCCACCCTGAAATCGTGCAATGACATCGTATTTTTCCGCTAGGAAATCAACAATTTTACCTTTCCCTTCATCTCCCCACTGTAAACCCAAAATAACATCAACCTTCATAGTATTGAATTTTTTAACAAATTTTCGTTTTGATAAATTAACTAAAGGGTCTGATCGTAAACAATCGGACGGACAAAGTTACTTGAATTTATCTATTAGGAGAAAAAATAAGGGGACTAAAAAAAGATTTAGATGAGATATTTAGAGAAGATATACTCCACTCTATCATACCATCACGAATGATGGCTGATAAAAGTGGAGTTCTTTCTTATTTCTTCTTAATTTGGAAACGGTAGCCGAGGCCGAGATTGAGGGATTGGAGGGGGGTTCTTATATTAGTGTCAATATCAATTACTTTAATTGTCCTTCGATAGTTTAGGTGTACATTGAATTGTTTATTCAATTGGTAGTCTATTTGGAATGTACCGCCAACATCTAACCGATCTTTCATCTGATCAAAACTGGAATGGTTAGAAGTCATATAATCGATGTTAAGACCGATACCTAATCTCCAGTTTTCACTAACAAA
>CALKJE010000467.1 GCA_937995675.1 uncultured Saprospiraceae bacterium | reverse complement strand
GCTTTGCATTTTAAATAGGTTATTTTTTGTGAGTACGAGTCCAATATTTTTGAAAATAGCCGTAGCTATTTGATAAAATTTGGACGAAGTAATCGCTAAAAAGAAGCATTTCAAAATGTTAATGAATTTATTGCATAGTGTGCTAAGCGAAACGTAAAAGTCTACTTTATACTACTTCCAAAAATAATGCCTCCTCCTAATACATCATCTCCTTCATAGAATACCGCAGACTGACCTGGCGCAACACCAGATACATTTGCTAGAAATTCTACATTAATATTGCCATTATCATTTTGAAAAATATTACTAAGCGTACCAGGAGAATTATAACGAATTTGAGTTACCGCTTCCATTCCATCAGGAATACGATCATACTTCATAATATTTGTCTTACCAACCTGCATCCCATTTCTTAAGAGATCCTTTACTTGTCCCAAAACTACCGTGTTGGTATTGGGTTGAATCTCCGTTACATACATCGGCTCTCCAAAAGCGACGCCAAGTCCCTTCCGTTGTCCAATCGTGTAAAAAGGATACCCTTCGTGCTTACCGATTACCTTTCCATCTGTGTTGACAAAATTACCACCCGCAACTCGCTCCGCTAATCCATCCACTCGGTGCTTTAAAAAGTTTCGGTAGTTATTATCTGGTACAAAACAAATTTCATAACTCTCCCCTTTCTTGGACAATTCTTCATAACCAAAATCCTTCGCCATCTGACGAACTTCAGGCTTGCTATAAGGTCCTAAAGGAAATCGACTTCGATCCAAACAATCTTGACTCAATCCCCACAATACATACGATTGATCCTTTCGCTCATCCTTTCCCTTACTAATAAACTTCCGGCCATTGGCCTCTTTGATTTTGGCATAATGCCCGGTCGCAATAAACTCACAATCCAAAGAATCTGCCCGCTTTAGTAGAGCACTCCACTTGATATGTGTATTACACAATACACAAGGGTTTGGTGTTCGACCTGCAATATATTCGTCCACAAAATTGTCGATCACATAATCTCCAAACTCTTCACGAATATCAACGATAAAGTGGTGAAAATTCATATCAACCGCTGCTTGACGAGCATCATTGATCGAATCGAGGCTACAACAACCAGTTTCTTTTTTAGAAGAACCAGAATTGGCGTAATCCCAAGTTTTCATGGTAATTCCAACCACTTCATATCCTTGCTCATGAAGCATCATAGCGGTAACCGTACTATCGATCCCACCACTCATGGCCACTAATACCCTTCCGTGCTTACTCATTATTATAAAGTTTTATACCTAAAAAAAATCCAGTTCTTCGTTATTGAACAATACCTTTGGAATGAAGGTTCTGGAATTTCCCACAAATTTACTAAAAATGGAGAGGAAACACACAGACTATTTTAGGCTAGAACGCCCTATTTTTCCTTCAAAACAAGAGAAGAACCCTGTTTTTTTGCCTATTATCCCATAAAACGGTAACTTTAAGTTTGATTTACGTCTATAATTAAGCATACACTATACTAGAACTTACTTAACTGTGAAACACAGAAATACTTTAGGTTTTGAGTAACACCTATTACTGAATACTAAAGTCTTTCAATTTTTTAAAATCTTACAATAATGAGAAACTACAATTTACTCGTATTATTTTTTCTATTCTTAACGCCAATGCTTTCCGCTCAAGAGCGTGGAATTGCATCCTACTATTCCGACTCTTTTCAAGGACGTAAAACCGCTAGTGGCGAGAAATATGACAAAAACAAAATGACTGGTGCCCACAAAACGCTTCCATTTGGAACGATTGTACAGGTGACACGAGTGGACGATGGCCGTTCTGTTAAAATCAGAATCAATGACCTCGGTCCTTATATTAGTGGTAGAATTGTAGAGCTTTCTGGTAAAGCAGGTGAAGCACTCGGACTTTACGATGATGGCCTAGCTGAAGTTACCGTAAAGGTACTAGGTAAAAGAGATCAAAATCCTTCTTTAGCAGATAGTCAACCAGCTACAGCGGCTCCATCTTCTAGCTTACCTCCCACTCCAACTTTAAAGGTTCCTTCTTCATCTACTGCAAAATCGGCTCCACCTAAAACTAATGTTCCTCCAAGTAAGCCGTTGGTGACAGATAATAAATTGGTAGAAAAAGGGCCAGAGAAACCTAAGTCTTATGATAAGCCTACGAGAACTCGTAAAGAGGTAAAAGAGAAAACCACTCGTAAACGTAAGGCAGTAGCAGAAAAATCTGGAGTGGTTGCTTTAGAACCTGCAAGTAAATTCACTACCGGAAAATCTTATAAAATTGAGGTACTAGAACATAACAAGAAAACGGTGCTTTACGGTGTACAAGTTGCAGCAGTAAAAGACATCGACGGAATGATGAACTTGGTTACTAAGTACCAAAGTAAATGGTTTGATGAAGTTTATGTAAACGTTGACATCGCTAAAGATGGTAAGCCGATATATAAATTAGTGCTCGGTGCTTTTGAAGATAAAAGTAAAGCTGAAAACTATAAGCGCAGTATGAAAAAGCGAAAAAAGATGGATGGATTTGTGGTAGAACTGCAATAAGATACACCACCTAAGCAAATAAGAGAAGCTGTCCGAAAGGATGGCTTTTTTTTATGAAGCTAGCTGTGTCCCAAATTATCACATATGCGAATCAGGGGTTGGAAATAAATATTTGAATTAAAGAAACATCATCTTCTAATTGAATTTGGGGTGTTTTGCTTCTGGCTAGGGTATTCAATTACCAGAAAAAACTACTGGCACTTTTCCTTAGAAGAAACAGCATGCAAAATCTTTTAAATTGTATATTTAAATTTATTTTTCTAGTTCATTTTTTTGCCGAAAAAAAACGT
>CALKJE010000466.1 GCA_937995675.1 uncultured Saprospiraceae bacterium | reverse complement strand
CTTTCTGGTTGTGAGCATTGTGTCACGAACAAAGAAAAAAAGCAATGCGCGGATGATAAAATCCTTGAATACGTTTATGCTAATTTAAAATACCCTAAAATAGCCAGAGAAAATGGCGTGGAAGGTATTGCTCGAATAGATTATGAAGTTACAACAAATGGTACAGTAGAAAATATTATTATCACAGAAGATCCAGGTACTGGAATTGGCGAAGAGCTAAAGCGATCATTTGAAGTAGTAACTACTGGAATTGCTTACTCGCCTGCGATTCTAAATGAAGTTCCTATCCGTGTAAAAAAAGAACTAGAACTCAATTTTCGGGTAGAATAATTTTTTAATTTTTAAGGATGATATTTAGTTGCACAAAAAAAGTCCTAGACAAACTCAAAAAATACAAACCAATTGAGATTGTAAAAGAAGAAATAGGACCTTATAATTGGTATGTGGATTTGATAAATTTAGAAAGAAGAAATTATTTTCTTTTTACCCATTCTGAAACACTTTTTAGCTTTTTTGTTTATGCTGGAACGAAAGACCAATTGAAAAATATTGAATTAATTTTTGCGCAGAAACTCCAAGAACAAGTGATAAGAGATATTGGAACACTGGAGGCCTACCAAGAGAAAATTTTTCCATCAGAAGATCTACCACATCGATTTATTAAAACGAATAATCGCTCAGTTGTAGGTTCTATGGTTGATTTTAAAAACCAACTCTATGCGCATAATGAAGGTCCTGGAAGTATTATCGATAAATACGATCTACTCAATCAAATGTTAAATAAAATACCCATGAGCTTTTTAAAATACGATTGTCCTAAAAAAAGGATGAAGCAATTTTTGGAAATGACTGAAGAATAGAGAGCTAAAAGGAATTTAAATTGTCGAAAGGCTCGGCTTCCCGTTTCGAGACCAAGAGGTCTAAACTAGCGCCAACCCGCGATTGTCAAGTTTGCCCTTGAAATTGTGCTTGCACTTGCTCTTGAAAATTATATTGGCTTAGTTTCCTATTTTCAGAATAATTTTCATCCACCAATCCGCACATCTACCAATCCGCACATCTACAAAGGTACCGTAATCAACGTCGTCGTCCCTTTGCCTTTCTCCGAATGTACACTCAAATCCCCTTTTAGATAATTTACCCTAGAAAGAATATTCTCCGTTCCCATTCCTTTTTCTACTCCTTCGACATCAAAACCGACGCCGTCGTCTTCAACCATAATGATGAATTCACTTTGCTCACGGGTCAGTTGAATAAGGATTTCTTTTGCTTTAGAATGCTTAATGGAGTTGTTGAGTAATTCCTGAACTAAGCGATAGACGGTCAGAGCGACCGTGTTTTCCAATTTAGTTTCTAAACCATAATGTTGAAAATCAATGGTTCGTTGATCTGGATCATCAATCCGATTGATCAAATCTCGCACGGCAGCTACCAGTCCTAAATTTAGTAAAGAACTTGGCTGCATATTGCGGGCGATATCTCTAACTTCTTGACAAGCCGTATCGAGTAAACGGTTGGCATTTTGATAATTTTTAAATTTGGAAACACCTTCCATTTTATTTTCTAGTGAATCAAATTGGAGTTTTACGGTAGACAATAAACCACCCAAGGAGTCATGCAAATCTTTGGCCACCCGTTCTCGTTCTGCTTCTTGACCTTCGATCATGGCATGCATACTTTCGATCTTCATGTTGTTTTCTAGCTCCGTAATTTTTTGCTTGTTAATCTTTTCGTTTTGGCGATTAATCAGTTCACGAGTAGAAATTTGTTTTTGAAAAAATCGAATAATAAAATACGTTCCTGCTAGGATGGCTAAAAAACCAATCAAAGCAGAGATCAATAAGTTTCGTTGTTTACGAACACTAAATTCGGCAGAGCTTTTTTCTTGACTTAGTTCTTGAATTTTTTCGTCCTTCTTTTGACTTTCATATTGTCGACTTAGTCGATTAGCCGTTTCAAGTTGATCCGCATTTTGTAAACTGTCATTTAGAATGACGAATTTATTTACATAAGCATAAGCGGAATCATAACTTTCTTGAGCAGCATGAGCAGCGGCCATGGTTTTATAAATATCTCGAAATTGTTGTGCCTCGGTGGGAGCCGTAAGCTGATGACTTTGGCGAAGATATTCGATGGCTAACTGTGGATTTTTTTTCAATTGATAAGCATTTCCTACTGCTAACAAGCTACGCGCAATAAAATCTATATTTTTAATTTCCCTACTCATGGAGAGTGCTTTTTCGGCGGTTCCCAATGCTTTATTTTCTTCTCCCAAACGAATATAAGAATTTGATTTTTCGATACTAATCGTAATATCTAACAAGGTATCTTTTAAGATCCTGTTGATATTGACACTTTTATTTAGATAAAGAATCTCTTTTTTGAAATCTTGTCGATCCAAATAAATGCGCGACAAATCTAGGTAAGCCCTAGCGAGTTCAACGCCTTTATTTTCTCGATTATAATATTGAACAGCTTCTTGCAACAGTCTTTCCGCACCATCGTCTAGGTCTTGGAAAGTATATAGTTTAGCGAGGGAAAGTTTAACTTGATATAGATTGGTGGAATCTCCTATTTTTTCAAATAGATCAATACTCTTTTTATAACTTTTAAAAGAGTTGTCATAATTATTGGTTTGAAAATAATAATCTCCAAAGTCTTTATGTACCTCGGCCGTTCTCCACACATCACTATTGGCTTTGGCATCTACAAAGAACTGCATGAGTTGTTGATAAGAATATAGGGTGTCCGAAGGCATACTGGCCACTGCCGAACAAGGGAGTAGAAGTAGGAAAAAAATCTTGAAGGTTTGTAAAAACCGATTAAGCATAAACTTTTCGATAGATAGCGATTAAAGGGAGCAAATAGCAAAAAAACTAAACATCTATTAAATTATTTTCCATAGCAATTCGTACCAGCCCTGCTGTATTTCGGGCGCTGAGTTTTGCTAGTAAATTGGCGCGGTGTGATTCTACCGTTTTTAGGCTGATGAATAACTGATCCGCTATTTCTTGGGTCGTATGTTCTTTAACGATCAATTGCAATACTTCTTTCTCTCGACGGGAGATCTTGGGAATATTCAGGTTGGTGGCTTTCGAAGTCTCGTTGCCTTTTACCAATCCTTTCATAATAGTTTGGGTAACGGCAGGACTAAAATAAGACTGACCTTCAACTACGGTATGAATAGATTTTAGGAGTTCTGTCCGTCCCGTATTTTTTAAAATATAACCTTGCGCTCCATTATTCAATATTTCAGTTACATAGCTTTCTTCATTAAACATAGAAAGGGCCAATACCTTAATATCTGTTTTTTCTTTAAATAGTTTTTTACAAACCTCAATCCCATTCATTTTGGGAAGGTTAACATCTAGTAAGATCAGATCTATTTCTTTTTCGGCTAATTCCGTAAAGACCGCTTCTCCGTCGTAGCATTTTCCCACTACTTCTATGTCCGCTTCTTCTGCCAAGATAGATTCGATGCCATCCGCAAACATGGTATGATCATCCGCAATCAATATTTTTATCATAATTCAAATGGATTTTATTGTTTCTGTAAAAGTACAAAATTTAACTTGTTTAGCCTTTCTAACGATCTAGGGTAGTGTACTTCGTATATTTTTAATTATTTTTGAGCTTTTTAAACTAAAAATATAATTATGGAACTTTTATCTAATACCGGTAATGTTTTGAATATCGTTATGATGGTTGTAGTTGGAGCTATGGCTGGTTCCTTGGCTGGGTTTATCATCAGAGGGAATAATTACGGCTTTATTGTCAATGCAGTACTTGGAATTTTCGGTGCAGTAGTAGGAGGTGCGATTTTCAATATGTTGAATATCACTCCAGGGAAAGGGATTGTAAAGATGATTTCTGACACCTTTCAGGTAAATCTTCCACTCAATTTTGTGGGTATGCTCGTTTCTGCTACCCTTGGTGCGGTTATTATCCTTTTCGGTTTAAAGGTGATTCGAGGAGGTAAGTAGGAAAAGGTGGGGCGAATTGCAAAAAAAAGTAGGGGCGAATTGCAATTCGCCCCTACTTTTGTCTTTAAAAACCGCCCCGTTAAATTCCCGTTAAATGCTTAATTTTACACACCAATTCAGGCGTAAATCTCCTTTAATTAGTGAAGCTGTTTGATAATCAATGATTTGTTCGTAACCATTGTGCTTCATTTTTAAACAACTTCAGTATAAATAACTAGAGATTTCCAGATGTGTAAGATAGAATATGAGCCACACACCAAAGCATTTTGATCAATTTTTCCGAAGACTGGGTCGTCGGCGATTCGTAAAGGGGTCCTTTCGGGTGTTGCGTTATCTATTTCTTTTTCTATTTATTTTGTTGGTAATTGGATGGTTTGTACTTCAACACGATAAAGTACAAAACTACCTTTTGACGGAAGTCACGACCTATTTGAGTGAAGAACTTGAAACGAAAGTCGAAGCAGAGCGCATTGATTATAGCTTTTTTGACAAATTGGTATTGGAAGGCTTCTATGTCCAAGATCATCGAGGAGATACTTTGCTTTATAGTCGAAAGCTAAAAGCCTCTTTTGATCTTAATCTGCTAAAAATAATTCGTAAAAACTATGACATCAAAGATGTCTATCTAACCGATGCTCGTCTTAAAATATTCCGCGATAGCGCCCAGCAATTCAACAACCTAGATCTTATTTTACAAAAAATCGTCAAAGAAAATAAAGCGGAAAACCAAGAGAAAAGTACGCCGCCTATTCTTTCTGTCGATCATCTCTATCTTGACAATATCCACTTTATTCAAGACGATCGTGTAAAAGGGATGGAAATGATGGCCTTTTTAGAGAAAGGAACCATTGATGTTAAAAATCTCGATTTAGAAAACAAACTCATTGAAATAGAAGGAGTCGATCTAAAGACCCCGAATTTTACAATGATTGAAAAACAAGGATTTCCCTATGTTTCACCCGAAATATCAGCATCGGCAGACACCGAAGAAAAGGAAACCACGGAAACGGAAGAGGCAGAGAAGAAATTTCAAATTGCCATCAACAAAATTGGAATATCCGATGGACGATTTAAGCGAGACAATCTTAAAAAGGCAAATGCTCCAGAAAAAATAGAGG
>CALKJE010000465.1 GCA_937995675.1 uncultured Saprospiraceae bacterium | reverse complement strand
AGGACAAAACCCCACTTTAGTTATGTAAAAAATAAAAAATAAGCGCGCTGTGAACCTGCCGACCGGACAGGTGGGTTCACAAAAATTAAAAAAAGTCCTGCATTTGTCCTAGCTACTGTACTAGTTAGAACAACCTAATTGCAAATTAATAAAATGTTTTTAAAATAAAAAATAAAACACAATTTATTTTAAAATAAAATTATTCGGATCTAAAACTCTTCAAGCCAATTTCCCAATCCTCCGGATGAAAATAAACACAATCTGGCAAATTCTTAAACCAAGTAATTTGCCGTTTAGCATAACGACGCGTATTCTGCTTAATCATTTCGATGGTCTCGTTCAGCGTAATATTTTCATCAGAAAAATAGCTAAAGAACTCTCGATAACCCACCGTTTGCAAAGCACGTAAATCCCGCTGCGGATACAAACGTTTTGCCTCGGCTTCTAATCCTGCCTCAATCATCAAATCCACGCGACGGTTGATTCGATCATAAAGGGTGGGACGTTCCCATTCTAAACAATAATACACATGAAGAAAAGGTCTTTCTTTTTTTGGTTTCTTCAGATAAGCACTATAAGGTTGACCTTCAATATAACAAACCTCGAGCGCTCGAACCAAGCGACGCGGATTTTGTAAATCAATCTTATTATAAGTTTCTGGATCTAGCTGAGCGAGTGCTGCCTGCAATCCAAGAAGTCCTTCTTTTTCAAAAATATCCGCCACTTTTTCTTTCGCGGATTTGGTTACTTCAGGAAATTCATCCAGTCCTTCACAAAGCGCCCGAATATACAATCCACTTCCTCCTGTCAAAATAACCTGGTCATGTTTTTCAAAAAGTTGACTTAATAAAGCCAGCGCCTCCCGTTCATAATCACCGACATCAAATGGTGAATGAATACTTCGATCATCAAATAAATAATGAGGCGCTTGCGCCAATTCTTCTGGTGTAGGCTTGGCCGTCCCAATCGACATCTCCTGATAAAACTGACGAGAATCCGCATTGACAATCGGCGCATCACCCAAAGCCTGCGACCAGCGAATCGCCGTCTTGGTCTTTCCGCTCGCCGTCGGACCCGCAAGTACTAGGAGTTTTTTTTTGGATGAGCTATTGACTATTGACATTTTGCTATTTGCTTCCTTCAATCGCGTGAACGTTTGAAGCGTTATTTAGTATTTAAAAACTAAGGCAAGACTGAAGGGAGCCAACTCTTTACCCAAGAAGGTAGAAGAGCACCCCAAATTAATCTAACCTAAAAGAGTTCGGATTTTTATTTCAAGAAGAGAGCCTATTGTTCGCTCATTATAAACCAAACACGTTAGAAGAGCCTTCTAAATAACCCAATCTACAATTCAAAAAATCCGCACATCCGCACATCCGCACATCAACTATTCAACCCAATCCGCAATAAAAACATTCGTATCTCTCGTTCCACCATTATTTCGGTTAGAAGAAAAGACAAGTTTTTTTCCATCTGGAGAAAACATTGGGAAGGCATCAAAAGTCTTATCGAAGCTAATTTGCTTTAAGTTTGTTCCGTCGGTATCAATCATAAATAAGTTAAACTGACGACCAGATTTTACGTGGTGATTAGAACTAAAAATAATTTTCTTTCCAGAAGGGTGATAAAAAGGCGCCCAGTTCGCACCACCTAGTTTAGTGATTTGACGTAAGTTACTTCCATCTACATTACAAATATACAGTTCCATATTCGTTGGCTGCACCACACCTTGCGCTAATAAATCTTTATAAGTTTTTTGATCCTCTTCCGTCTGTGGACGCGATGCTCGGAAAATTAGTTCCTTGCTATCTGGAGAAAAGAAAGCACCACCGTCATAACCCAAACCACTGGTTACCTGCTTAACATCTGAACCATCGAGATTCATCGTATACAATTCCAAGTCACCAGAACGCTTAGAAGTGAAAACCATTTTAGAACCATCTGGGGCGATCGTTGCTTCCGCATCATATCCTGGTTCTGTGGTCAACTGCTTGGTAATTTTTCCATCCATATCTGCCAAGAAAATATCAAAGTCGCTATAAACAGGCCAGACGTATTTTCCATTCACACTACGAGGAACTTCCGGACAAGCTTCATTACCTAAATGTGTAGAAGCATAAACAATTTCTTTTCCGTCAGGCATAAAATAAGAACAAGTCGTTCGTCCTTTACCAGTACTCAAAAGTTTTGCTTTTTTTCCACCATTACCTTCTGTTGGCATCACAAAAATCTGATCACATTCTGCGCCCCATTTATCATTAGAAGCCTGAAACACAAGCTGTTGATTATCGTAACTAAAATAGGCTTCCGCATTATCACCACCAAAAGTGAGTTGCTTCATATTTTTAAAATGTACCTCTCCTTCATGAACCAACGTATCCGTTGTAGAAGCGTTGTCAGTAGAGGTACTGGTTGAAGCAGAAGGAGTTTCACTTTTACAAGCCAATAAACAAACAGCGAAAAGGAAGAAGAAAATACGTAGCATAATTGATTTTTTTGGCGCAAATATAGACAATTTGAGTGTTTTTAAAGAACTTCTAGATATCATCAATGTTATAAGTTGAATTTAAGTAGATTTGATTAATTTAATTTAAGCCTTTATTTTTTATAAAAAACAGATATGGTAGATGTATTAATTGTCGGAGCGGGACCGATTGGATTGAATTGTGGAATTGTGGCCAAACAAAAGGGTTTATCTCATTTGATTTTGGACAAAGGCGTATTGGTTAATTCCGTTTTTAATTTTCCAGTAAATATGACCTTTTTTTCAACTTCTAATTTATTGGAAATAGGAAATGTTCCTTTTGTCTCTCATGGAGAAAAACCAACCAGACGAGAAGCGATGGAGTATTTTCGTCGGGTTAGAGAGCAATTTGATTTGAACGTAAACTATTTTGAAGCGGTAACTAATATTGAGAAAAGAGATGGGATTTTTCAAGTAACGAGTAGTAAGAAAACTTACCAAGCTCGTAATGTGATACTAGCCACGGGATTTTATGGTCTACCTTATAAAATGAATGTCAAAGGAGAAGACCTTCCGAAGGTGAAGCATTATTTCGATGAGCCACATTATTATATTGATCAAAAAGTATTGGTGGTAGGTGCGGCCAATTCAGCTTGTGATGTAGCGATGGAAACCTATCATAAAAACGCCCAAGTAACCATGGCTATTCGAGGGGATGAAATCAGTGAGCGAGTAAAATATTGGATTCGACCCAACATTATTAATCGAATCAAAGAGGGGAGTATCAAGGCATATTTTAATACGACCGTAGAAGAAATTCGGGAGGATTCCGTTATCCTTAAAACGCCAGAAGGATTGGTGACCATTGAGAATGATTTCGTTTTAGCCATGACAGGGTATCGACCAGATTATAGTCTGTTCGAAAAGATTGGACTTACCTTTCATGACGACCAATACAAAACTCCCATCATGGACGAAGAAACTTTAGAAACAGATATTCCTGGATTGTTTATGGCAGGGGTAGCGGCAGGAGGATTGAAAACGACTAAATTTTATATTGAAAATACAAGAGTGCACGCGGATATGATTATTAATAGGATAATGAATAATGTGATAATGAATAATTAAGAATTGTTCTTCTATCGTATTTGTTTAATAAGGATTAATTTTTGCCTATCAGAGAGAAGAGAATGGTACTTTTTTTTTATATAAAAAATAAGTTTTCGTTTTTTGGTCATATGAATGTTTAAATTACTGTCGTGAAAAGAATATTATATGATTTCGTCTTATTACGATTGTAGGCATTATTAATTATTCATTAAAAAATTATTAAATTGCCAACATGATTAAGAAAATATTCACTAGTGCTTTGTTTCAAACGACGAGTACTTTATTAATTTCTGATAAGACCATTTTATTGGTAGATCCGAATTGGTTGCCTCAAGAAATAAAAACCATTCAAGCGATCACCAATCAATACCTTGCTGGTCGACAATTATATATTCTTTTTACCCATTCTGATTACGATCATATTATTGGAGCGAATGCCTTTCCTGAAGCCATTGTGATCGCCTCTAAAACATTTACCGAAAATCCTGATAAGAAAAAAATACTGGAACAAATTCACTTTTTTGACGAGTCGAATTATATCGTACGGGATTATCCAATTAGTTATCCTTTGGTAGAAGTAGTGGTTGATAAAGATGGCCAGCAGTTGACGATTGGAGATATGACACTGGTCTTTTATTTGGCTCCTGGTCATAATGCAGATGGCATATTTACGATTGTAGAAGAAGCTAAAACTTGGATCGCAGGAGACTATCTCAGTGATATTGAGTTTCCATATATTTATCATAGTAGTGCTGATTATTTGGATACCTTACAGAAAGTAGACACCATTTTAGATTTGCATACGATTGATCAACTTATTCCAGGGCATGGAAATCCGACTTCCTCAACTCAAGAAATACAAAAAAGAAAATTAGAGAACCATCGTTATATCCTAGAATTAAAATCAGCCGCCCGAACTGTAAATGAATTTGATCTAGCTGGTCTTTGGAAACGCTACCATTTTCGTCGAGGGATGGAAGCTTTCCATCAGAAGAATGTGGAACTAATTGCGAGAGAAGTAGGCACCAAGGCAGTCTAATTTATTATTTAAAATTCTTTTCGTGTCAAAAAATATCTATCTACTTCCCGGCTTTGCCCTTGATCCTGAAATCTTTTCTAAATTAGAAATAACTGGAAATCTCCACTATATGTCTTGGCTAGAACCGAATCAAGACGAAGCATTAGAAGATTATGCACAACGAATGATCGCGACCTACAAAATTCAACCAGGAGAAGATACCGTTTTAATTGGTCATTCTTTTGGTGGTATGGTTGTTCAAACGATCGCCTCTTTGCTTGAAGTAGAAACAGTGATTTTATTAGCATCCGTCAAGTCGGCCGAAGAAAAGCCGCTGAGTTTTAAAATGATTCCTGTACTACCATATCAACGCTGGTTTAGCAAAGCCATGGTCACACAGTCGGTAGGAATCTGGGGACGCTTCCACGGATACAACACACCCGAAAAAGTCGCCGCTTTTCAAGATATGGTCAACAATAAAAGCGACTATTACATGCAATGGTCTTTACAAAAAATCCTAG
>CALKJE010000464.1 GCA_937995675.1 uncultured Saprospiraceae bacterium | reverse complement strand
CTGGCTTCTTGCTCCCTTCTATCGCGATAAAAGAGGATGAGCTAATGTTAATTAGTGAACCCGAAGGGACGGGTGGCCAAGCTAGGAGCCAGAAGCAAAACACCCCAAATTCAATTAGAAGATGATGTTTCTTTAATTCAAATATTTATTTCCAACCCCTGATTCGCATTATTCATTAAAAAAACACATCCTCCCCGTGTCGCACCTCATACCGATTCTCTCCGCGTACCACGATCGCGATCACATCAAACCGAATCGCCCAATCATAGTCCGTTTCTCGCATATAAGCCACGGCCGCATTGCGCATTAGCGTCTCCTTTTTTTCCGTCATGGCCTTTTCTGGATCAAATAAAAAATCATCCGATCTAGTTTTGACTTCCACAAAAACAAGGGTCTCGCCATCTTTAGCCACGATGTCTAGTTCTAGTCGTCGATGTCGATAATTTACCGCTTCAATGGTGTAGCCTTTTCCTAATAAAAACTCCTGAGCGATCTCTTCTCCTAACTTACCTAGTTCATTGTGTTTTGCCATGAACAACAAGATAGAAAAAAAGTGAAAGGGAAATCAAAAATTGATTGCTTATTTTGGTACATTTGTCGAAAATAAAATTCACCTATGCTACATCGTATCAATCCTACTGAAACTGCTGCTTGGCAAAAATTGACCGCTCATTTTTTGACTATTGAAAAAAATCAGATTAAAGATTATTTTAAGAAAAATAAAAGTCGCTTTTCTCAGTGCTCTTTACGTTTTGAAGATATATTAATCGATTATTCTAAAAATAGAATTGATAAAAAAGGATTGAAACTGCTTTTCCAATTGGCTAGAGAAACAAAGTTGGAAGACAATATCAAATCTATGTTTCGGGGAGATAGGATTAATGAAACGGAAGACCGCTCGGTGCTTCACGTAGCGCTCCGCAATCGTTCTCGACGAGCCATCAAAGTAAAAGGCAAAAACGTCATGCCAGAAGTGAAAGCGGTTTTGCGTCAGATGGAAAAATTTTGTAAAAAAATCCATAGCGGAAAATGGAAAGGCTATACCGGAAAATCTATTACAGATGTCGTCAATGTTGGAATTGGAGGAAGCGATTTAGGAAATGTGATGGTGACCGAAGGATTACGTCCTTATTGGTTGGGTAGTATTCAACCGCATTTTGTTTCGAATGTTGATCCATCTCACCTGACAGAAATTCTAAAAAAGGTAGATCCAGAAACGACTTTATTTATCATAGCCTCTAAGTCTTTTACTACTCAAGAAACCTTGGTCAACGCAACCAATGCTCGAAAATGGTTTTTAAAATCGGCCAAAAAGAAAGCCTATGTAGCAGATCATTTTGTCGCTTTATCTACCAACAAACCAGCCGTAGCAGAATTTGGAATCAATACGGATAATATGTTTCCTTTTTGGAGTTGGGTAGGAGGGCGGTACTCGCTTTCTTCAGCGATTGGTTTATCGATTGCATTGACCATTGGGTATAAAAATTTTGTCGAAGTACTGGATGGAATGCATGCGATGGATGAGCATTTTCGAACGACTCCTTTAGAAAAAAATGCACCCGTTATTTTAGCACTGCTGGGAATCTGGTATAATAATTTTTACGAGGCAGCCAGCGAAGCCATTTTACCATATGATCAATACCTACATCGGTTTGCCGCGTATTTCCAACAAGGAAATATGGAGAGCAACGGAAAGTCTGTTGACCGTAACGGAAATCGGGTCAACTATCAGACCGGACCGATTATTTGGGGAGAACCAGGGACCAACGGACAGCATGCATTTTACCAATTGATTCATCAAGGTACCAAGATGATTCCTTGTGATTTTATTGCCGCAGCTAAGTCACATAATCCATTGGGTGATCAACATGAAATATTGTTGTCTAACTTTTTTGCTCAAACAGAAGCATTGATGAATGGAAAATCCGAATCGGAAGTTACTGCTGAACTCGCAGACAAAAAAATGTCAAAAAAACGAAAATCTTTCTTGGCACCATTTGAAATTTTTGAAGGAAATAGACCAACCAATTCTATTTTATTAAAGCAACTTACGCCACGTTCTTTAGGAAGCTTGATCGCAATGTATGAGCATAAGATTTTTGCACAAGGTGCTATTTGGAATATCTTTAGTTTTGATCAACCGGGCGTGCAGTTGGGTAAACAACTTGCTAAAAAAATTCTTCCCGAGTTATTGAATAAAAAGAAGATCACCAGCCACGATGCTTCTACCAACGGATTGATCAATGCCTTTAAGAAAATGAAGAAATAATAAAGCATATTTTAGTTTGATATATTTAGAAGTTGTTCAAAAATGGAGGTTGAAATTAATTGTAAGTGCTTGATTTTCAAGACGAGGCTCCATTTTTTTTGCGTAGCCTTAGCTACGGAAAACAAAATTAGCTGAAGTATTGGGAATTAATGACTTGCAAGTAATTCATCTATCTATTTTTAAATAACTTCTTACTTTAATTTTTCATTTTTACTAGAAAATGTAACGATTTATTTTTTTAAGATAAATTGTGATTTATTTATAATAGTCCTATATTGGACCAACTATTAGAAACTCCCACTCTTTTAAGTCTTTCACAGTCAGTGAAATACATCTAACACACACACTCAATACCCATTATACCCTAATTTACCTTGTTCTTACTTAAAAATAAGTAAAGAGCAGACTGATTCGGTCTTTAAGTACTTATATTATAGGTCAGCTTAATCCGAAAAAATTTTGCTTTTGCTTGATTAACGAACGTTGTACTATGAACATATACTATTTACCTAAAGCAGTAGCTTTGGGTTTCCTACTGCTAGCTGTAGGACTGCCGTCTTATGCGCAAATTTACTCTGAACAGATGCTTCCTACTTCTAGCGGAAGCCAAAATACCATTGTGGTAAAGTCCGTCGATATAGACAACGATGGTGATCAAGATCTCATTTTAGGGAATGAATTTCAACAGAATTCTGTGTCGTTTAATCTTGGAAATGGAGATTTTGTGACGGGGAATAATGGCTTTTCTAACGAGCTAAATGATACCGATGATATTGGTTTGGGAGATTTTGATGGAGACGGAGATATAGATATTATCTTTATCAATCAAGGAGGTTTTGGCCATGAATATTATGAAAATGATGGAAATGGTAATTTCACTATCGCTGGATTTTTACCAGCAACCAATGGCGGAGCTATTGCAGTTGGTGATGTTAATAATGATGGATTTGTGGATGTGATTCTTGGTAATTTAAATCAAGTAAATTTCTGTATGATTAATAATGGCGATGGTAGTTTTACCAACGAAACTACCGATCGATTGCCTGGTAGTTTAAAGTCTACAGATCATGCCTTACTGGAAGATATTGATGGAGATGGTGATCTCGATTTGTTTTTTGCAAATAGAGATGGTAATGAACTTTTAATCAATGATGGCACTGGTGTTTTTCAAGATCAGAGTGCCTCGCGATTACCGCAAGGGGTAGATATGGATACTCGAAAAGCTTGTTTTGGAGATGTAAATAATGATGGAAAACCGGATTTGTTTTTAGCCAATGTACAATTCAATGCTAATGAAGATCCTCAAAATAGATTGTATATCAATGAGTCCAATGGATTCTTTACAGACCTGACCGCTATGCTTTTACCACAAGCACTCAATCAAACGACGAACGCAGCTTTTCATGATATAGATCAAGATGGAACGCTCGATCTTTTTATTACCAATGTTTTAGAAAATCCATTGCAGGCTTTTCTAAATGATGGAACAGGAAAGTTTACTGAACGAACCAACGATATTATCAGCCCTCCAGTTATGACAGATGAGGCATGGGGATTAGCGATTGCGGATTTTAATAATGATGATTTTAGTGATATCTACGTGGCCAGCAGAATGGGATTGGATGCTTATTTGCCAGGCGATCCAGAAGGAATGATTCCGCTTAATACTCAAAATGTTTTATCAAGTGGAGACTATATTGTTTTTCCAAATCCAGTAATAGATGAGATTTTTCTAAAACATCCAACCGAATCCGAGATCACCGAAGCGCGAATTTATACCATGGCTGGACAAATAACAGATCATCCAATTATTCAACCAATGGGAGCAGAGACTAGTCAGGTAATTTTAAACAAAAGATTGTCCAGTGGGCTGTATCTACTACAGATAAAAAGTGGAAAAAAATGCGTGATCCTGAAACTGAGAGTAGAAACGTAGCAGGGGCGTATTGCAATACGCCCCTACTACGTTTCTACCCCTACGGTTCGTTACCCAAGCACTTCCTTAATAACTTGCTGCGTCGTCTCTACCATAGTAGGCGTGACTTCCAAATGCGTTACAAAGCGAATCGTCTGAGGGCCAAATGCAGAAGCCATAATTCCTTTGGCTTCAAATTTAGCAAGCATTTCATCGGCGGTATGTGGATCTTTTAAATCGAAGATGACAATGTTGGATTTAACCGGACGAACTTGTGCTACGGTATTACAAGTTTCTAAAACCTTACCTAAAGATTTTGCGTGATCGTTATCAATTTTTAATCGGTCTACATGGTGATCTAGTGCATAGATTCCGGCAGCGGCTAGATATCCAGCTTGTCGCATTCCACCGCCCATCACTTTACGAAAGCGTCGAGCTTGTCGGATAAATTCTACTTCTCCAATCAATAAAGAACCAACGGGAGCACCAAGTCCTTTGGAAAGACAAATGGAAATACTATCAAAATGATCTCCTACATCTTGGGTCGATTCACCTGTTTCGATTAACGCATTAAATAGACGAGCGCCATCCAGATGTAACTTGAGTCCTCGTCGTTGACAAAGATCTCGAATGGGAAGAATCTCTTCTAAAGTATAATAACTTCCTCCTCCTTTATTACAAGTATTTTCTAGCACAACCAACTTGCTCACTGGCAACCAATCATACAGTGGTTTGATTGCTGCAGCTATTTGGTCAGCCTCAATTTTTCCATTGGTCCCTTGCAAAAGATTCATCGCTACACCAGAATTAAAAGCATAACCTCCCGTTTCATATTGATAAACATGAGAATAATGATCACAAATAACCTCGTCCAATGGCTGGGTGTGGACCTTGATGGCAATCTGATTGGTCATCGTACCCGACGGACAGAAAAGCGCCGCACGCTTATTAAACATTTGAGCGGCTTTGGCTTCCAACGCATTGACGGTAGGATCGGCCTTAAAGACATCATCTCCTACTTCGGCTGAAAACATAGCTTGAAGCATTTCAGGTGTAGGGCGGGTTACGGTATCACTGACTAGATTTATTTTCATAGCAGCGAATATCATAATTATCTTTAATATTTTTCAATGTTCTGAGTCTTTTTTGCTGCTTAGAGCAATATCTTGAGCATTTACCGGATAGAAGAACAAGATTTGCTTTGGTAAATTCTTGTTCTCCGAAATAAAAAGTATAATTTTGTTCCTAAAAATAATTTTACTTTGGATAATAATCATAATATTCAGTTCGATCATATTAACCAGTTCTTTTATGCTGCCTTTACGGTAGATAACGTAATCTTTGGTTTTGATGGAGGCGATCTCAAAATTTTGCTGATTAAAAGGGGAGAAGAACCTTTCTCAGGCAAGTGGGCATTACCAGGATACTTTGTTAGAAAGACAGAAACACTTGATTCTGCTGCTAAACGAGTATTAGAAGAATTAACTGGACTGAAAAATGTATATCTCCAACAGGTCCGTAGTTTGGGTAAAATAGACCGGCATCCAGCAGGTCGAGTAATTACGGTTGGTTATTTTTCTTTGATAAAAATTGAAGATTATAAAATTCAACCAAGTGCAACTGGAATGGCCAAACAAGCAGAATGGTGGTCCCTTAAAGAAATTGCAGAACTAGCATTTGATCATGATGAGGTGATAGACTTCGCTTTTGAAATGTTGAAACGTAGAGTACGGACTCAACCAATTGGATTTGAATTACTCCCTCCAAAATTTACACTCACTGAGCTACAGCAGCTCTACGAAGCCATCCTGTTGTCTGATGCACCTCCCGAAAGTAATAAATTGGATAAGCGGAATTTTAGAAAGAAAATTTTGAGCATGAACCTTCTTGTAGATCTAAACGAAGTCCAAGAGGGAGTAGCTCACCGACCTGCAAAGCTATACCGTTTTGATAAAGAAAAATATCATGCGCTACAACAGGCAGGTTTTAGTTATGGATTGTAAATGATGCTTTATGAAGGTAGATTTATATCGTACTTCCGTCAGATAAGAACGCGCTGATTGAAACTTGATTCCCAAATTCACTCCGTATAGTATTCAAAGCTTCTATAAGCTCCATTCGAGTGCCAGTTTGTTCAAGTAAAAATATATTTTGAGTAATCGTCTCTTGTTGGTCTTTGATGGACGAAGGATTTCCATTTTCTATTTTAAAATATCCATACTCTCCTTGTGATAATCCAATGACTTCCGTCCATGGAGCAATTCTAGTATTAAATTCCTCAAAGATTACATTTTGCTCTTCTGAATCTACATTGTCTATTGTCAAATAACCCCAAACTAGATTTTCCGGAACTGTTTTTAAAGTCTTCCAAGGAATAAAAATTCCATGATTGGATTCCATCTCTACCTGATAGTATCGTGGCTTTACGGTTAGTCGACCAATATTGGTGATTTCGTTATTGGTTAGATTCAATTGAATTGGATACTCTCCATCTTGAAAATGACCTAAATTAATTTGATTGGCTGCTGGCGCAGAACCCGGAATACATTCGTGAGGTGGAAGAATATTATTGATAGAAACGGTAGAACTATTACCTGTTTGGTTTAGCGTATAAGAAATACTATAGTTCTCACAATCCAAAGTTTCTAAGGTAGTGACCCGTAGTTCAAGCATTCGTTGGCTTTGATCGAGCACTTCCCAAAGCTCAATTTTGAGTTCATCAGAAATATCTATATTGATATCGGGATCTGTGTTCTCTGGTTGACAAGCGGTTATACACAAGAAAAAGAGTAAATATAAGTAGTAAGAGTAATGACGAGTCATAACGAGGCAGTTCTGGTATAAAATAATTGGTTGTAAGTTGAATTCGTTTTTCTGAGGAAGTTTGACCTGAATACAACAGACCAAGTCTTATTAATAACGATTAATATCTCATTTCGTTGCTTCGTTTTTTAATTATTTTAAAACAACTTCAATATTACTTTGGTAGGTCTTAAGCGGAAATTTATTTTAAAACCCTAAATTTTAAAACTTATTTAAAGTATTTCAGGAAATTTGCAACTAATCTCTTACCTTACTTGTCATTGCTTTGAAAACATATACTATGCTGACCCTAAACGCCATCAAGAAAGCTTACCGAACGGACTATAATACCTTGCCCGTACTCAAGGGTATTGACCTGCACGTAGAGGCAGGAGAATTCGCTTCTATCATGGGATCTTCCGGCTCTGGAAAATCAACCTTACTTAATATCTTAGGAATCTTAGATGAATATGATTCAGGAGAGTATCATCTCAATGGAACGTTAATCAAGGACCTTTCGCAGAAACAAGCCGCCATCTATCGTAACCAGTTTATTGGATTCGTTTTTCAGTCTTTTAATTTACTTAATTTTAAAACGGCGGTAGAAAACGTTGCCCTGCCATTGTATTACCAAAAAGTAGATCGGAAAAAAAGAAAAGAAATAGCCTTAGATTATCTCGATAGAGTAGGACTTAAAGATTGGGCAGAACATCTGCCAACCCAATTGTCTGGTGGTCAACAACAACGGGTAGCGATCGCTAGAGCCTTAATCACAAAACCTAAAATGATCCTCGCCGATGAGCCAACAGGTGCACTCGATTCTCAAACTTCTCACGATGTAATGAAAATTTTTGAAGAAGTAAATCGAGATGGAATCACCGTAGTAATTGTGACGCACGAAAACGATATTGCAGAAAAAACTAAACGAATCATCCGTCTACGTGATGGACTGATTGAACGATAATTATTTTATTAAAATGATTCATATAAATAAAGAGTTGACCATTGGTTAAACGCTAAATTTTGATAAAAAAACGCTTCGGACTTCTTGCTCCTGGCCTCTTGCTTCTCTCTATCACGATAGAAGAGGGCAAGAAGCAAGAAGCAAATAGCAAGAAGCAAAAAAAACAAAACGAATTGCGATTTTTAGAATTTTTTAAACCGGATTTGGATAAATGGCAGGAGATCTTTGCTTCTCTGCAACGGCATAAACTCCGTACCTTCCTCACGGCACTTTCCGTTTGGTGGGGGATTTTTATGCTTGTTATTTTATTAGGTGCAGGGAATGGTTTGAGAAATAGTGCCGAAGCTGATTTTGGCGACCGTGCTAAAAATCGACTCTATATGTGGACGTACAAAACGTCTATTCCATACAAAGGTTTACCCGCCGGTAGATTTATTGAATTCAATCAAAATGATTACGAATTATTAGAAGATAAAAAAGGAGATGATTATAATCATGTCAGCGGACAATACTGGATGCGTGGAGAATTTTTTACTACTTATAAAAATAAAAGCCGTTCTTATAATATTCAATGTGTTTACCCAGATCATTTGCACATCGAAAAACCGCAGATGACCGACGGACGCTTTATCAATAAAATGGATATTGATGATAGAAGAAAGGTCGCTGTAATTGGTACGGCAGTCTCCAAAGAGTTTTTTGGTGATTTGGAAAAACCCTTAGACAAATACATAAAAATAAAAGGAATCGAATACCAAGTAGTAGGCGTTTTTACCAAAGATCGATTCCGAGATACCGAAAGAATTTACTTACCTATTTCTACCGCACAACAAATTGATGGCACCGATCGTCTTGGAAATTTAGTGGTAGATCTTAATGTCGAAACGGTTGAAGAAAGCAAAGTCGCCGAGGATAAAATTCGGGCAGATTTTGCGGCTTATCATAAATTTGATCCAAAGGATGAGATGGCTGTTGGTATGTGGAATTCGGTAGAAGGTGCTCAAGACGCGAAAGTTATGCTACGTTTTATCTTCATCTTTATTTGGTTGGTAGGAATCGGTAGTATTATCGCTGGAGTTATCGGGGTGAGTAATATCATGCTGATTATTGTAAAAGAACGAACTAAAGAAATTGGGGTGAGAAAAGCCTTAGGAGCAACACCAGGTTCTATCATTAGTATGATTGTTTATGAAGCCGTCTTTCTAACTTCTCTCGCAGGATATTTGGGGCTGGCTTGTGGACTAGGACTGGTCTACGGTATTCAACAATTTATTATCGCAAATGATATCGAAGCGGAGTTTTTTAAAAATCCTGAAGTAGATCCAGGAACGATCATGGCCGCTATGTTTATACTAGTAGCTAGCGGCGTAATCAGCGGATTAATTCCTGCGCTACAAGCCGTAAGAATCAACCCTGTAATAGCCATGAAAAGCTAATAATATATCGACTAGATTTTACTACGAGGTTGCAAGAATCAAAAAATAAAAACCACGTTAGCAGAAGGCCAACCAGCCAATAGCTAACCAGCTAACAAGCCAAAACATGTTTGACTACGATAAATGGCAGGAAATATTCAATACCATCGCAAAGCATAAGCTTCGGACGGGGCTAACTGCTTTGGGTGTCTTTTGGGGAATTTTTATGCTCGTGTTTTTAATGGGAGCAGGGAATGGTTTGCAGAATGGAGTAAATGGTTTGTTTGGTGGTCACGCTAAAAACAGTGTGTATATGGGATCGAACCGAACCTCATTGCCTTACAAAGGAATGAAGCCAGGAAGACGCTTCTCCTTAAATAATGATGATGTCGCTGCTATTCGAAATAATTTTGAAGAAGAGATTGCTTACATAGCACCTCGATTGTGGATGCCAGGAGGAAATGTTTCTCATGGAGAAAAAAGCGCCAGCTTCGATGTCCGTGGCGACCTCCCTGACTTATTGCATATTGATGCGTTAGAAATTTACCAGGGACGATTTTTGAATGCTTTAGATGTTGAAAATAAACGTAAAATTGCCATAGTAGGTCGGGAAGTAGTAAAGGCATTATTTGAAGAAGGAGAAGATGCGATCGGTCAATATATCAAACTACGAGGAACCGAATTTAAGATCGTCGGTGTCATCAAATCCAACCGTCGAGGAGAAGATGCCGTGGATGATGAAAAAACAGTTTTATTACCACTTACCACTGTCCAGCAATTACGGAATCGACCCGGAGAGGTCGGTTGGTTTGTTTGTTCCATGTATCCAAATGTCGATGTAGGAATAGTAGAAGAAAAGATAAAAAAATTACTAAAAGATCGACATAATGTCCACCCAGATGATAATCGAGCTATCTGGTCCGATAATATCCAAGAAGAATACCGGCAAATCAACGGACTCTTTATGGGAATCACCGTGCTAGTTTGGTTTGTCGGAATTGGTAGTCTATTAGCAGGAGTGATCGGTGTCGGTAATATCATGCTGATCCTAGTAAAAGAACGAACCAAAGAAATAGGAATTAGAAAAGCTTTAGGAGCAACACCAACTTCTATCATCAGCATGATCTTGATGGAATCGGTTTTCCTAACGACCATTGCTGGATACTTAGGATTGGCTTGTAGCGTCGGCATCTTATTTTTAATGAGCCAATTTATGGGAGACGCCACCGCCTTTTTCTCTAACCCAGAAATTGATCTAGGTATCTGCCTACTATCTTTAGCCATCCTAGTAATTTGTGGTGCTTTAACCGGACTAGTTCCCGCTATGCAAGCCGCAAATGTAAATCCAGTGATCGCGCTTAAAGATGAGTGAGACGCTGCGCGTGTTGAAACGCTTCGCTTGTTGAGTCGCTGCGCTCGTTGAATCGCTTCGCTTGTTGAAAGGTTTCGATTGTATTTAGGCGTAACTCTAAATTAGTTAGATAATTTTTAAAAGATAATGTGATAAATAATGATTTTTTGGAATGTTTAATTTTTGAAATCCAATAATGTATTTAACGTTTCAACAAGCGTAGCGTTTCAACATTTCAACAAGCGCAGCGCTTCAACAAAAAACAACACACATAATCACGCCTCACATTAAGAGTTAAAAGCGCGCGTTACCATATAGAGCCGCTATCTGGCAATTCATAGCCGTGAGCGGCTTAAACAGATTTTCGTGATGTG
>CALKJE010000463.1 GCA_937995675.1 uncultured Saprospiraceae bacterium | reverse complement strand
AAGCGGAGCAGGTGCAGCAATAGAAAAATCTTGCGTATTGGTATTTCCTTGATTGTCGGTGACGGTAAGTGAATAATTTCCAGCCGTTAAACTAGCGGTAGATTTATTTTTATCTGGAGCAGACCAACTATAAGTATAAGGAGCAGCACCTCCAGTAACTTTTGTACTCACCGTTGTTTGATCATTGGGACAATCTAGTGTTGCTTGATAACTGATTTTTACATCCAATGGGGTCAAAGGAGTTGGCTCCGGTTCTGGAACGGAAACAACTGCAGGAGTCGGTTCCTCTGCAGGTTTTTCTGGTTCAACGGCTACTTCTAAAGGAGGAAGCGTTGTGACTTCTATCGTAGCCAGTCCATGACAATTATTTGCGTCGGTAATTTTTACAGAGTGGTTTCCAGGTGTAAGTTTTACAGCGGTTGTTTCGGTCTCGCCATTATCCCATTCGTATTGATAAGGCTCTGTTCCTCCCATCGCTTGAATTGAAGCACTTCCGTCATCTGTATCTTTACGAGCAGCAGGTTGGAGTAGCGTCATGGTGGCACGGATATTAGGTGCCGCAACATTCGCACTCGCCTTTCGAGTTTGTCCTGTCGCATCGGTAATGGTTACTTCGTATAATCCTGCACCTAGACCGTTACCTTCCGCCCCAGTAATGGTACGATTACTCCAGGTATAAGTAAAAGGAGCAGTTCCTCCAATAACTTTAGCTTTGACTGCTGCGGCCGCTTTTCCATCACAACTTAGGGGAGAAGTAACTTCTGCAGAGACGGTCATTTTCGCAGCAGGTTCGATTAAGAAAATACCTTGATCCAATGTCCCAACCCAAAGTGCATCTTCCTGATCTACACGAATAACACTTACATTTTTACTGGTAAATCCATTAGAAGCATCAAACCGTTCTACCATATTTTTTTCTACATCATAGCGAGTAATAATATCAGATGCAACCCAAAGTCGACCTTCACTATCATATTGAATATCTCTTACTTTGCCTTGATAATAACGACTATCTACATCTCCTGGAATCCAACGATTTCGTTCGTCTGCCATCCATAAAATTCCTTCTCCTAAAATCCAAACATCTGGACCAAGCGCGGTTATATCAACAATCTTTTCTCGTTTTTCTACAAGCTTAAAATTGTCGTCAGCTTTTTCCCGGAATAAGACGCCCGCATTGGTTCCAGCCCAGACTCGATCGTATTTGTCGACTAGGAGCGTATTAATTTTATTTGATTTTAATTTAGAATTATCGGTATGGTATTGTCGAACCAGTGCAGCTCGATCGTCGCTAACCAATAACTGGAATAATCCTTTTTCATCGGTACCAATCCAAAGTGTTTTACTTTTTTCGTCAAAAAAACAAGTATTGACAGTGGTGCGCTCACTGGTCGTATCGCCTAGTATGGTTTGTATATTTTCTATTGGGAAGTTTCGTTTCGCGTTACCACCAGATTGTAATAAAAGATGCCATCGTTGGGTAGGTGTATTTAAAGGCGTCGCATTATCAGCAGAGAAAAGTTGATAAATTTGACCATCGCCCGCAACATATTTATTATTATCCGCACCAATATGTATATTGGTAATCGAAATATTGGTAGGAATTGCGGTACCTTTTACCACTCTCATAGGCGTATTTTCTTGGCTAGTGACTAGGGTAGAAAACAAGACCATAAAACTAAGAATAGACAGAAAATGAAACCTCATATTATAATTTTTGGGCGAAGATACTGTTTTGGGTTGTTAGTTGGATAGCGTAGCCAAACTTTATTATTTCCGTAACCTTCTATTAAACCAATTGCTTTGATAATTCCGAAAAAATCACCATTTAACAAAAAAGGCATTACTTGCTATTTCATGTTACTGGATATTTTTAGGGTTGGTGCTACTTTCCGGCGGTATTGCCGGAACTAAGAGGAGCGAAATGGTAAAATGTCCAGTAACATGAAATTACTAAACCTATTTTTTTATTACCAACATTAAAACGATACCGCTGAAAAATATAGTATAATAACCTAGTTTTTAGCCTAAAAAAGCCAATAATTCTGACGGAAGGATGGCAACAGTTGGGTCATTTATTGCGTATATTTGCAACATGAAGAATATTCGAAATTTCTGTGTAATTGCACATATTGACCACGGCAAAAGTACTTTATCGGATCGATTGTTGGAATTTACACAAACCATCTCCGAACGAGATATGCAAGATCAGGCACTCGATGATATGGATATCGAGCGCGAAAGAGGAATCACGATTAAAAGTCACGCCATCCAATTATATTATAATCATACGGATGGAGAAAAATATACGTTTAACTTAATTGATACGCCAGGTCACGTAGATTTCTCTTACGAGGTATCTCGATCTATTGCTGCTTGTGAAGGTGCACTGCTCCTAGTGGATGCTTCGCAAGGAATTCAAGCACAGACGATCTCTAATCTTTATTTGGCAATTGAAAACGACTTGGAAATTATTCCGGTCTTGAATAAAGTCGATATGGAAAGCGCCATGATCGAAGAAGTATCTGATCAGGTAATTGATTTGATCGGTTGTGTGAAAGAAGATATTGTGCTCGCCAGCGGAAAAACTGGAATTGGTATTCAGGATATTATGAATGCGGTAGTGGATCGAATTCCACCTCCGGAAGGAAAAACGGATGTGCCATTAGAAGCCATGATTTTTGATTCTGTTTTTAATCAGTATCGTGGTGTGATTGCCTATTTCCGAATCTTAAACGGTACCATGAAAAAAGGAGAACAGGTACTCTTCATGAATGCAGGGAATGAATATACCGCAGATGAAATCGGTATCTTACAGATTGGTCAAGTACCAAAGAAAGAATTACATGCAGGAGATGTTGGATATATTATTACCGGTATCAAAGTTTCTAAAGAAGTAAAAGTTGGAGATACGATTACCAATGCACTTGAACCGGCAGCGGAAGCGATCAAAGGTTTTGAGGATGTAAAACCAATGGTATTTGCAGGAATCTTCCCAATTGATAATGATGACTTTGAAGACCTTCGAGATAGTCTTGAAAAACTACAATTGAATGATGCCTCTTTGGTTTTTGAACCAGAATCATCTGCTGCTCTAGGTTTCGGTTTTAGATGTGGATTCTTGGGAATGTTACACTTGGAAATTATTCAAGAACGTTTGTCACGTGAATTTAACCAAGAAGTAATCACCACGATTCCCAACGTAACTTACTACGCAAAAACAAAGAAAGCAGGAAGCGAAAAATTTCTAGTTAAAACGCCGGTCGATTTACCAGATCCTGCAATTTTAGACTTTGTAGAAGAGCCTTTTATCGAAGCACAGATTATCACAAAGCCGGATTATATCGGGCCGATCATGAAACTCTGTATGGATAAACGAGGAATTCTAAGCAAGCAAGTTTACTTAACACCAACTAGAGTGGAGTTGACTTTTGAAATGCCTTTGGCTGAGATCGTTTTTGATTTTTATGATCGATTAAAATCTATTTCAAGAGGATATGCATCCTTCGATTATACACCTTTAAATTTCCGACAATCAAATCTAGTAAAGCTAGATCTATTACTCAACGGAGATGCCGTAGATGCTTTATCAGCATTGGTACACAGAACCAAAGCAGAAACTTTCGGTCGTCGAATTTGTAAACGACTTAAAACTTTATTGCCACGTCAACAATTTAAAATTGCTATCCAAGCTTCGATCGGAGCCAAAGTAGTGGCAAGAGAAACCATCTCCGCATTACGTAAAGATGTAACCGCAAAATGTTACGGTGGTGATATCTCTCGTAAACGAAAGCTACTAGAAAAGCAGAAAAAAGGTAAAAAGAAAATGCGCCAAATCGGTAACGTAGAAGTGCCTCAAAAAGCATTTATTCAAGTACTAAAATTAGACGATTAAAAAAACTATTTTAGTTCTAAAAAAAAGACGTAGATAGAAACCATACCTTTTATCTACGTTTTTTTATTTTAAATTATTTACAATACCTACGGAAGACATACACGATAAAAGATATACACGATAGAAGGTCTCTGCGCCTTTGCGCGACAAAAAAACACTATAAAAGATATACACGTCAAAGAATCTCTGCGCCTCTGCGATCTCTGCGAGAAATAAACCTTTCGATTAATTTCATAATCTATTAGAACCCAAAACCGCCCCAACCAACCCCTCCTCAGAAGGAACCTCCGCCACCTTAAAATCCTCAATCCCATACACTTCCAAAGCCGCTCCCGTCGTCTTTCCAATCACAATAATCTGTTGATGATCTCTCAAGTTATGATGCTCAAAATATGCTTGAACATTAAGTGGACTCGTAAAGACTAAAAAGCGCTCAGCACTTGCCTCAATTTTAGTTTTTGCAATATTATTATAAACAATCAGAGGAAAAGAAATGAGTTGATCACCTGCTAATTTTTCGATAGTACGACGAGAATTTCGAGCTTGTGGAAAGAGGACGGATGGTTGTTGTCCAGCGACTTTTAAAAAAGCAGTCAAGGTTGAGGAACCTTCTCCTGTACCAGTAAAATCGGGTGTTACTTTATGTTTGTTTAAAGCCTCTGCTGTTCCCGATCCAAAGGCTGCAATTTTTAGATCTTTGGGTATGTTTTCTAATTGAGATAAGAAAAAATCAACCGCTTTACGGCTATAAAAAAAGATCCAATCAGTAGTCGGAAAAGCATTAAAAGAAACTCTTTGAAACTCGAGTAACGAACGATCGATAATCTTAAATCCCTTTGCTTCTAGTTGACATCGAAAAGGACTATTTACTGATAGGTCTCGACTGATGAATACTGATTTATCCATGATCATAATTTCAAGGCCTTGAGGGTTAGTAGTTTGAAAAAACAACGGGCCGTAGCTTCAGCATCTGCTAGTGCGTTGTGTGCATCCGCAAACTTTTCTCCAAATAATTTGAAATGAAGTTCAGACAATGCAGGCCATTTATAACCATACTTTCCGGGAAGTTGACAATAGTCTGTAGATTTTTTCATCGTACAAATACGTGGAGTAGAAAATAGTTTGTTTTCAATACCTGTACGGATAAATTCTGCTCCAGTGACATGCTCATCAAAGCTGATATTATGACCAATTAAATACTCAGCATTTTCAATTGCTTTCGCAAATTTTTCTAAAACCGTTTCTAAAGGTTTTCCTTCTTTTTTTGCTCGTGCCGTACTGATTCCATGGATTTTTACCACCGAAGGAGGAATGGTAAATCCTTCTGGAAAAATGATATGATCTTGACGATCAATTTCTTCATAATTTTTATCAAAAATCAACCAAGAAATCTGAACCATCCGCGGCCAGTTATCAGTAACGGTATGAGGCAGATTCCACTTTTTTGGTTTGCCAGCAGTTTCCGTATCGAAGACTAAATACATTAATTAGGAATTATTTTAGTTGAGATAAACTTCTTACTTCACTTAATCATAATCGCGGTTGAAGAGAGCAAGAAGCCAGTAGCAAGAAGCAAAAAAAATCATAACAATTAAAGGTGGTGCTACTTTGGTTCATAAATTCATTTTTAAATACTGGATGACCTTCTCTACTGCTCTCCTATAATTTTCAAATGACCTAAATGGTGACGACTATGCCAACTATAGAGCGCAAGATTTTGAGTCAACTGAAGTTTTTTATTCAAACCAGGATGAAAAAAAGATTTCTCAAAATCTTGGGAAGACATATTTTTCAGACAACTTGTCCAGCGGTGATGAATCCCTTCTAATATCTGTA
>CALKJE010000462.1 GCA_937995675.1 uncultured Saprospiraceae bacterium | reverse complement strand
AATGATCCAGGCGGTTTACACAATCGAGTAACTGAAAAAATCCACTTACATCCCTTTACACTTTCAGAAACGAAGGAATTCTTAATTTCTAAAGGGCTTCGCATGACATCACAAGAACTGACTAGAAGTTATATGGCTTTGGGAGGAATTCCTTTCTATCTAGACGGGATAAAAAAAGGAGAAACTTTTGCTAGCGCAATTGAGAGACTTTGCTTTATGCCAAATGGATTATTACGTAATGAATATAATAATCTTTATCAAGCTTTGTTTAGTAATGCTGACCTACATCAAAAAATAATTGCTGTATTAGTAAAGCACCATAATGGTATTACTAGGCAAGAAATTTTAAAAGAGTTAAAAACGACTAACACAGGAAGTTTTCAGAGAGCGATAGAAGAACTACTTTTGTCAGACTTTATTATGGCGCACAACCCTTATGGAAGAAAAAAGAAGGGAGTATTGTACCGAGTATCGGATGAGTATTCCATTTTTTATCATCGTTTTATAAAACCTAATTTAAAATACACACCGGGAATCTGGCAGCAACTGTCACAATCTCAATCTTATAAAATCTGGACAGGATTTGCTTTTGAAACTCTCTGCTTAAAACATCTAGAAAGGATAAAAGCAGGACTTGGGATTAGTGCCGTATACACAGAGGTTTCAGCCTTAAACGTTAGAGATGATAAAGAAAATTTTGGGTTTCAGATAGACTTGATTATTGATCGAAAGGATGATGCTATCAACCTATGTGAGATCAAATTTTATAGCACAGTTTTTACCATACAAAAAGATTATTATCAAAAATTACTAGAAAAACGACAACGATTCTTAGATTATACAAAGACTAAGAAGCAAGTTTTCCTTACTTTCATCACCAATCATGGAGTACAAAAAAATGCTTATGCCAATGAAATAGTTGAAGCAGAAATAGTACTGGATGATTTATTGTAATCAATTTAAAAAAATCCCAGATTTTGAATAAACTCAAAATCCGGGATGCTGCTAATAGTTACTTATCTGACGGTTTATAACTTCTGTTTAATAAACCGGATTGGAAGATGACTATTTTTGGTAGTAAATAATATTTGATAAAATCCAGTTGGTAAATTTTGAATATCGAAAGAGACAATATTCTCTCCTTTGTTCAGCTGAACTAATTCCTGACTTACCACTCCTCCTCTTGAATTATAAATCGTTGCTTTCAACTCTTTATCTTCCAGTGATAAAATATCTACTGATATCTGATCTGTAGCTGGTAATGGAAATAATTTATTAATGATTATTTTTTGTTGTTGCCCACCTGCTTTTTGATCAAAAGAGGTAAGATTCCGCTCACCTGCTTCGGCGGTATTTCCCGCTGGAGAATTTGATCCGTACAGAGAAGAACTACCTTCTACCACCACCGGAATCCATTCTTCACAAGCATCGGAATTAACACTTACAAAGTAAGTCTCTCCAATATTTAATCCAGTAATCGTCTCCGAGTTACTACAAGGACTACCAATCCAAGGATTACATTTCCAAACAGACGTAATACTACTGTCAAATAGCTTAGTATTTTCTACATTGGTTAAACCGGTAATTGTAATAGAACCATTAGTAGTACTAACCGAAACGTTACAGGATCCATCATTGAATTCTGTTGTAAATACATTGAACACACAAGTAACACTATTTCCACAGTCGTCCGTTGCCTCATATTCGATGGTATAGCTGCTATTATCTGCCATAATTTCAGTTCCTAATACTGGTCCACCTATCTGAGTAATAGTTGTGATACCTGTAGAACAATTAGAAACGGCCGTTGGAACTGGCCAGGTTAAGGTAACTAAATTACCTGGAACTGGATCTAGCGTCAAATCCTCTGGGCAGTCGATGGTAATAATACCTTCATTGTTATTTCCTCCTAGGACTACGATTGGAATCCACTCTTGACAAATATCAGAGTTTACCCCGACAAAATAGGTTTCCCCAACATTTAAACCAGTAATGGTTTCAGAGTTGCTGCAAGGAGAACCCGTCCACGGATTACATCTCCAAACAGAAGAAATATTATTGTCGTATAATTTAGTGTTTTCTGCGCTGGTTAGTCCCGTGATGGTAATTGAACCATTAGCAGAACTAACGGAGATATTACAAGCGGTATTATTCGGTTCTGTTATCGTTACATTGAAAACACAAGTGCTATAGGCACTACATCCGTTGCCCTGTGCCCGCAGAACAACCTCGGTGGTTCCAATCGGGAACACACTTCCATTGGACAGACCTACCACTTGATTGATATCCGCTCCGTCCGGACAATTGGTATCGACAACTGGTTCGTTCCAGGTGACCACAGCACCTGCGGCAGAGGTTGCTTCGAGAGTAATATCAGCAGGACAGTTGGTGAAATCGACCGTTGCATAAAAACTTTCCTCTGTTACCTCAAAAGAGCAGGTAGTACTATTTCCGCATTCGTCGGTGGCTTCATATTCAATGGTATAGGTACTATTGTTGGACAAAAATTGAGTTCCTAAAGAAGGTCCACTGATTTGGGTAATAGTGGTAGTTCCGGTTGGACAGTCGGTGGTTGCCGTGGGAACTGGCCAGGTTAGGGTAACCAAATTGTCTGAGTTTGCCTGAACGGTCAAATCTTCCGGACAACTGATGCTAACGCCTTCATTGTTATTTCCTCCTAGGACTACGATTGGAATCCACTCTTGACAAACATCGGAATTTACCCCGACAAAATAAGTTTCCCCAACATTCAAACCGGTAATGGTTTCAGAGTTGCTACAAGGAGAACCCGTCCATGGATTACATCTCCAAACAGAAGAAATACTGCTGTCGTATAGTTTGGTGTTTTCTGCGCTGGTCAGTCCGGTGATGGTAATCGAACCATTAGCAGAACTAACAGAGATATTACAAGCGGTATTATTCGGTTCTGTTACTGTGACATTGAATACACAAGCAGTACTGGCATTACATCCGCTGGTCTGTGCCTGAAAAACAACTTCGGTTGTTCCAATCGGGAATACACTTCCACTAGAGAGACCTACCACTTGATTGATGGTGGCTCCACCCGGGCAATTGGTATCTACAACTGGTTCGTTCCAAGTGGCTACAGCACCTGTTGAAGAGGCGGCTTCTAGAGTTATATCAGCAGGGCAGTTTGTAAATTCGACTGTTGCGTAGAAATTTTCCTCTGTTACCTCAAAAGAGCAGGTAGTACTATTTCCGCATTCGTCGGTGGCTTCATATTCAATGGTATAGGTACTATTGTT
>CALKJE010000461.1 GCA_937995675.1 uncultured Saprospiraceae bacterium | reverse complement strand
GGAAGGCACTATAAGTTTCTATATACTGAATGAGGTGATTGTTTTCAAATGCAAGCGCAACTTCAATTTCAAAATCAAACACTTCTATCGTGTTTTCTTGACGAGTTATCTTCTCTACTATCTTGTAAGCAAGTCTTATGTGGTAAAATTATTTCCATTTTAAAGGCATTGTTTCTTATTTAGCAGTTTTTACTTTTGTGCTTGAAGTTGAAGTTTGAAATTGAAAAGCAAGTATCTGTAGCAGCTAATTTTAAATACATAACAATTTAGTAACGGCTGTACTAATAACTAATATCTATTTTAACTTTTTTCATGTCTTACGAACTAGTTATTTTTGATTGTGATGGTGTACTCGTTGATAGCGAATCTATCTCCTGTGGCGCTATTGCAGAAATTTCAACGGAACTCGGCTTTCCGATGACTACTCGCGAATCGATTGATTATTTTGTTGGAACTTCTATCGAATTCGCGATCGATTTTTTAAAAGATAAAACAACTCAACCCATTCCATCTGATTTTGAAAGTCGTTATCGCAAAATGTGCCATGAACGTTTTCAATCGGATCTTCAGCCAATCCCTGGCATTGAAGAATTATTAAGTCAACTCAAGCTACCTAAATGTGTAGGCTCTAATGGTCCTCGCCATAAAATTATTTCCAACCTTAAATTAACCAACCTAATTCATCATTTCAATCAAGACCATCTTTTTAGTGCTTACGATATCAAAAAATGGAAACCACTTCCAGATCTATATCTTCATGCTGCCAGTCGAATGAATGTCTTACCTGCAAACTGTGTCGTGATCGAAGATAGTGTCGCTGGTGTCAAAGCTGCGCTTGCTGCAGGAATGTCCGTTTATGGTTATGCAGGAGATAGTGACGGGAAAAAACTGTCCGCTGCAGGCGCAAAAGTGATCTTTTCTATGGAGGAGTTGATTCAAGTCTTGTAAATTGGTTAGGTCTTCAAGGTAAATGATTTCGTACCCTTATAAAGCTGAAAAACTTTAGATTGTAAAACCTTACGTATTTTTAATCCCACTCTTTAATTTCTACTATTTCAATTGCTGCGGGAGAAGATACTTTTATTGATTTTCCAAATGAAACGCCAGGAACTTATTTTCTTTCGATTTTTAATAATCAAGAAAAAATTGCTGATCAAAAAATATTGGTTTACTAAAAAAATCTAACGGAGGATATTTAGGTTTAAGATCCTCCGTTAGAACTTCTGTTTCCTGACCAGTAAAGCCAAATCAATGTCGCTAATACAAGGACCAATCCTAAACATTCTCGGACTAATTCAATATGTGGTGATTCTGCTTTCATGGAGTCGGTGATTGAATCCATTCCAGTTTGTAACCAATTAATAAAATCTGGAAGATACCATCCTATTCCAAACATGGTAAAAAGAATTCCTGCTAAGATAACTTTCGGAGCATAGCGTCCTAAGGCAGTCGCACCACAGACAAGTGCTACCGCTCCATATATTCCAACCCAGATCCAAGGATCAGGATCGTTTAATTGTAAGAGGGCGAATATCAAAAAGAGTATTGCTAAAATTCCGTTGGTTATTTTCATGCCTGCTTATATTGGTTGAGAACTGATTTTGTATAATCTGATAAAACCAACTGGCCGCTCATGGCAGCCCGTTCTTCAAGCAATGCATCCCAATGATCTGTCCCTTCCCAGAATATTTTTTTGAGTTCTCGCTGTGCTTCAGGATTGGTACTTACTAAATATTCTGCAAGTGCCATGGTTGCTTGATCGAGTGCTTCAGCCGATTCGTGTACTTCTGCGTATAGGCCTTTATTTTTTGCCCATTCAGGAGATTGAAAAACATTGGCGTTTAGTGCGAGTTGACTAAAAGCTGATCCACCGATTTTTCTTTCTACGGCTGGACCTATTACGAAAGGTCCAATTCCAATATTTAGTTCACTAAGTTTGATGGAAGCATATTTGGTTGCCAGACAATAATCAACGGCAGCGGCAATTCCTACACCACCACCAACAGCTTTACCTTGTACTCGACCAATAATAATTTTTGGACATTTCCGACAAGCATTGATTACACCAGCAAAACCTTGGAAGAATTTTTTTCCTGTAGCTGGATCATTAATGGCAATTAATTCATCAAAGCTAGCACCGGCACAAAATGTTCGATCTCCGCCACTTTTTAAGATGATGACTTGTGTAGCTTCATCGGCAGCACTGGTTTCGATGGCTGCTTTTAGTTCAGCTAATAGATGACCTGGAAGAGAATTATGCTTAGGATGAAAAAAGGTAATCTCCGCGATTGCAGGAGTAGGATGAGTGGTTTTAATATATCCTTCTGTCATGATTTTTTTTCTGACAAAGATAAAAAAAAACGGTACCACAATTAAGTGATACCGTTTTAGGTAATGCGCCTCAACAAGGACTTGAACCTTGGACCTACGGATTAACAGTCCGCCGCTCTAACCAACTGAGCTATTGAGGCTTTTCAAATAAAGAAGTCCTAGATTTTAGGCCTACCCTAATTGAGCGGGACAAAGGTATTCTTTTCTATAAAAAAGTGCAATAATTAAGCCTGTTTTTTTACAGAGAATTGAAAAATGATTTTTTGGATGCAGTCTATAGTGGTGCTAAAGGTATTTAGTTAACCTTTTTTGTCTCGATTTCGTTCCTAGTACTGCTAGTTTTAGGATCGGATACCCCTTTTGATTGTTTTTGCTTGGGGATTTCTACGTGAAATACACTTCCTTCTCCAAGCGCAGACGTCAACCAGATTTTTCCACCACTTTGATCGAGGATGCGTTTACAAATGGCCAAACCGATGCCAGTGCCTTTGTATTTCTGCGTTTCACCTACTCTGTTGAACATTCCAAAGATTTTATCTTGATCTTCTTTTTTGATACCAATTCCATTATCTGTGATTGTCAGATGATCGAACTTCATATCTGGTGCTACTTCAATGAGTATTGCTGGATGGTTGCTATCATTATATTTAAGACCATTTTCGATAATATTTTGAAATATTTGGAAAATCATCGCACGATCTGTAATAACCGTAGGAAGTTCTTCTGATTTAATAGCGAAATTCGGATATTGACCAGTTGCGGTTACTTGTTGACGAACCTCTTCGACAATCTCATTCAGATTAACGGTTTCTAAATCTGGTACATGTTGACCTGCTCGAGAATAATTTAGAATCTCTTCTACTAAGTTAGCGAGTCTACCCGTATTGTTTTCTATAAATTCTAGACATTTGGCTTCGACCATGTCAGGCTCATAATTCTTGCCTTTATGATGCATCTTTATCGCCTTGATCGTACTATTGATACTTTTCAGTGGTGTTTGTAAATCGTGAGAAGCGATGTAGGCAAAGTTTTGCAAATCTTCGTTGGTCTCTTCTAATTTTTCTACTGTTTTACTTAATTTTTTATTTACATAGCGATAGCTATATCGGAAGGATTGTACAATACGGACCAATAAATAGGTCATGATGGTAAAGTTGATAATCCTTAAATAGACTAGGACCATATCAGGAAGTGGTTCTGCAATTGTTATTCCTAGAATATTACTCATCGCAACGGTCACGACACAGGCAATCGTCAGAAAAACCCAAGGGAGCGCATATTTTTTTTCAATATAAAAAAAGATGGCTGCTGGTACCGTTAAAAACCATGGCAGATAAGGGGAGTGAATTCCTCCAGTACCTAAACAAATAGCAGTAAAGAAAGCTAGACTACAAAAAGTAAAGTAGCATCCGTTGATTAAGGTAGATTTATTGAAGCGAGTTAATAGAAAAAATAACAAAGAGGTTGCGATAGTCGCATAAGCTAAGTTTACACCATACTGAAAGTCCAATTTCCAAAAAAGAAAGCCTATGACCAATGCATAGATCAGGATGCCGATGTTTACAGAGAGAATCAATAAAATGCTGGCTTTTAGCTTTCGATTTTCTCGGTATTCCGGCGGTATAAAATTAATCAGGAAGGACATATATTATTATTAGAGTAGTGGTACTCATTCTATATCAAGGATTATGCCCTTACTTATATTATATTGAAATAATATTGTTATAAAGCTTTTAAAAGTTAATTGTCTTTTTGGTTGGAGAATTTATGCAAAAATGATGGGTATCCATTTTAAAACAACTTCAATATTTTGCTTTTTAAGCAGCTTCATTAAGTATTGATCTATTTTATTGACTTTTTTATAAATAAATGGTCTTTGAATTAGAAAAAATAATCGGAATGGATTTATTTATTGCGAAATTTTCAATGAAGCTTATTTTTCAATGTATAAAATTGCAAATATGATTAAGTAAATGGTATTTAATTGTTAATATTGTAATATTTTATTCTTTTTGTTATTGAATTTGCATTTATACTGCTTTTAGCCCTATATTTGTATTAACAAAAGGAGATAAGAAAGATATCTCTTAATTGTCTCAATACTGTGAGGTGATGAAAGTTGGCAGCCATGCCCCCTTGTCTCGGGGGTGAGGATCA
>CALKJE010000460.1 GCA_937995675.1 uncultured Saprospiraceae bacterium | reverse complement strand
GTAGCGTTATCTATATCTGACAAGGCCTCTTCTGGGGATGAATCCCAAGTTGTTGTTATCACCAATGCTTCAAGTCCAGCTGCGGATTCAACAAACCAATCAGGGTTGCTCCGTTGATCATTTGAGTGCAGATGATCAAAGCGGATTTGTTCTTTCCAAATTGTCTATCAAAAATGCCAAGATAACCGACCGTAAAATCGCACTTTACGGAATGGATTTAAGAACACCCTATAGCCATTTGCACGATACCTTGATTTTTAGTTTTAGGTCAATGGCAGATTTTAAGAAATTTCCAGATAAGGTTTTATTGCAAACAAAGTTTAACGATTCGCGGATTGCCTTAAGAGATATTATGGCTTTCGCCAAAGATTTAAAGAACAATGATTTCTTTGCCAAAAACGCAGATCAGGTGGTTGAAATAGATGGAGACCTTCGCGGAAAAATAAATTCTCTAAAAGGAAAAAATCTAACCATCAAATTAGGCAATACTACGAGAATTGAAGGAAACTTTTCTTCTCGTAATTTAACTAAAAAAACAGAAGCCTTCTTAGATTTTAAATTAAAAAATTTAGAATCAGATATGCAGACCTTACGTCTTTTGATTCCTGGATTTAATCCTCCAGATAATTTTGATAAGGTTGGTAAATTTAATTTTAATGGAAATTTCCTTGGCTTCTTCATTGATTTTGTAGCAAATGGAAATCTTCAAACTGAACTGGGAGCAGCCAATACAAATATGCGGATGAATTTGAGAAAGGGAAGACGAATGGCAGAATATTCGGGTAGCCTTTCTTTAGAAGATTTTGATTTGGGTGCATGGACAGGGAATAAAGAATTGGGTCGGGTAAGTATGAATACTTCCGTAGAAAATGGGCAAGGATTGGTGTTGGAAACGATCAATGCGGAGATTGGAGGAACTATTTCTTCTATTAGGTTTAAGGATTATAATTACGAAAATATCATTCTCGATGGAGATTTAAAGCGTCAGTTTTTTGATGGAAAACTAAGTATTCGTGATGACAACATAGATCTTAATTTCGATGGTGCGGTAGATTTTACAGATAGTATTCCTCAATTTGACTTCTCCGCTCAAATTGAAAAGCTAGATATCAAGACCCTCAATCTTTCTTCTCAAGATTTGGTCTTACGTGGTGACACAAAAATTCGAATGAATGGTAGCGCAATTTCTAATATTCAAGGAGATTTGATTCTTCGAGATTTTTCTATTCTTAAAAATGGCGTTGACAGTTTTCATATGGATAGCTTGACGGTATTCACGGAATTGTTTCCTCAAGATCGTCGAAGCTTTTCTGTGGCTTCTGATATTTTAGATTTAGAATTAGATGGTCGTTTTGAAATTGATCAGGTGCCCAATGCACTGATTGGATATGTTCATAGTAACTATGCTGACTTGGCAGAACGATTTAACCTTAAGGGCGGGGATAAAGAAATTGAGGATACCAATTTTAAATTCGACTTAGCACTACGAAATAGTTTAAACTGGACTAAATTAATTGATCCTAAATTGGATACACTGGAAAATATTACTGCTGCTGGATACTTTGACAATGTTCGAGATTCTGTTTATTTAGAACTTTCTATCCCAAAAGTAAAATATAATAACTTGGTTTTTGATGATGTACTTTTTGATTTAGATGGTAAAAAGAGTTTTAGTGATTTGCATTTTGAAATTTACCATAGTGATATCAATGGTCAGAATTTTGAACCGATTGAACTAACGGGGGAGTTAAGTGGAGATACCCTTTTTTTTGAAGTAATTTCTACCAATTTTACCAGTGTTTTTGATGACTTAAAACTCAACGGTCAGTTATTTCCGTTACCCGAGGAGCATTATCAAATCAGCTTCTTTCCTTCCAATCTCGTTGTGGTTAAACAAAATTGGTCCATCGAATCAGACAACTATATTCGGTTTGGTAAGAATTATATTGAAACCAATAATTTCGAATTACAAAGCGGTAAAAAAAGAATCAGTATCAATAGTATTGACCAAAAAGGATTGAGTCTCGGATTGGATAATATCAGTCTCGGATTGATTGACGATTGGTGGGATTTTAAGGAGATGGATTTTAGTAAAACAATAGATATAGAATTGTCGGCTGGAGATATTTTTAAACAAACAGATTTTAACCTGACGGCCTTGGCAGATACCTTTGAAGTGAACGGTGATGATTGGGGGCAACTTTCCCTGGCGGCTAGTTTGGAGGATTTGACAGCCTCCACAGATGTGTATATGTCGATTACCAAAGGAGATGAGCAGTTGATCGTAAAAGGAGATCTTTCTCCATTTAAAAAACAAGGTAGAACCTTTGAGAATGATTTCAATTTTGAAACCAGTATCAAGAATTATCCTCTTTCTATTGCCGAATATTTTATTGCTAATATTATTTCTCAAACGACGGGGAGTTTTGATTCTAGAGTGGCTTTGAATGGTAAATTCAAAAAACCGAACATCAACGGAAATATCAGAATTTACGACGCAAGTCTAAGAATCAACTATACGAATACCCGATACGATATCCCAGATTCTTATACGACCATCAACAATAAAATCTTTGATGTTTCTGGAAATTACTTAGTCGATAGTCTTGGTAATCGAGCCAATCTATCTGGCGGCTTCTTACATGATCATCTTAAAAATTGGAGAATTGGGGCATCGATTAGCTCTGATAAGTTTTTATTTTTAAATACCACCAAAGAAGACAATCCTATTTATTATGGAACAGGAATTGGTAGTGGCTCTGTTAGTTTTAATGGTCCCTTTAAACAAATTGATATTGACATCAATGCAAAGACTGGAAATGGTACAACGGTTGTGATCCCTGTAACAGGTGCAAGCAAAGCGGATGAAGTGAAATTTATTGAATACATAGAAGAGGAAAAGATGGTGGAATCTGCTGCGGATCGTCGTCGAACAGAACTTCGAGGAGTTACTGTGGATATGAACATAGAGATGACAGAAGATGCGCTAGCTCAATTGGTATTTGATGAAAAAGCCGGAGATATTATGCAAGGGCGAGGAAATGGAAATATAAAATTTAGTGTGGATCGACTTGGAGAAATTGAAATGTATGGAAATTATGAAATTGCACAAGGAGAATATTTATTTACGTTGTTGAATGTCGTTAATAAACCTTTTGTGGTAACAGAAGGTGGAACCATTCGTTGGGATGGTGACCCCTATAATGCGATCATTGATATCGAAGCAGAATATACAGGATTGAATACTTCGTTGACGAATTTTATTTCTGAATATTTAAATGGGGTGAATCCTGGTGACCTAGAAACAGAAGCGAGAAAAAGTCAAAGTGTTTTACTAAAGATGTTTTTAAATGGTCAATTACAACAACCAGACATTAACTTCGATATCAGTTTTCCTGGATTGCAGGGTCAGTTACAAAACGTGGCAGATAGTAAACTTAGAATTATCCGTCAAGATCAAGGAGAGTTAAATCGGCAAGTTTTTGGATTGTTGGTCATCGGTAGCTTTTTACCATCGGGAAATAGTAGTGGTCTTACCGGACGAGGAGATTTGATTGGGAGAAATACGATCTCAGAACTTTTATCCAACCAGTTATCTATTCATTTAACTAGATTGCTTTCTGAAGTCTTTACCGATGTAGGTTTTATATCCGGTGTAGATTTTAATATCAATTATAACGTGTACGATAATGAATTGTCCACTGTTGGACAAGGTGGTTTACCACGAACTGGTAGAGCTTTACAATTACGACAATCATTAGATCTTTTTAACGATCGATTGACCGTAGAAGTTGGTGGTAATGTAGATTGGGGAAATAACTTGGTAGGTACTACTAATTCTGCCTTTTTAGCAGGAGATGTGGTTATTGAATATGCAGTCACACAAGATCGTCGTTTTAAAGTTCGAGCATATTCCTTAACGGATGCAGCTATTTTAGGAGGACGACGTAATAAATTAGGAGTAGGTCTATCTTGGCGTCGTGAATTTGATAACAAGAATATCGGAGATTTCTTTTCTAAAATGAAAAAAGATGCGAAGGAGTCTCAAAAGAAAAGCAACTCAAAAACCGAAGATTAAATCTCTAGTTCTTAAGTTGCTTATTTCCTATAACCTTTTTAAAAAAAACCTAAAATAGGGGGTAAATATTTTCTTTAATTCTAATTCTAATTCTAATTCACTCAACAGTCGATTATCAATTAATCAATCTTAATAAATTTCGCACTAGCTACAGGATGCGTTTCAGAAAATACCCGCACCATATAAGTTCCTAATGGAAAGGAACCTACTTCAGATAATGGAATGGTAACGATCCCTTCGTTAATTTCTGTTGAGCCAGCTAACATGGTTTTACCGGTCAAATCCGTAATCTGAAATTCTACCGCACGACTAGTAAAGTCACTCATTCTTAAGTATAACGTTCCCACTACTGGATTTGGGAAGAGTTCAATTTTTTCACTTTTAATCTCTACCGTGACAATATCACTATAGGTAGTTGTTCCATCAAAATCAACTTGCTTAAGACGGTAGTAATTGATTCCGTTAATTGGATTTTTATCACTTGATTGATAATGACGGGCTAGGGTAGTCGTACCAGCTCCTTTGATGGTTGCAAGATAATCGAAGCTGCGACCATCGACCGATCTTTCTATTTCGAAATAGTCATTATTTTTTTCACTAGTAGTCGTCCACGAAAGTGCTACCTGCTCTGCTCTTGCTTTGGCCGTAAAAGAAATTAACTCAACAGGTAGAACAGATTGTAATTCAAAGGCTCCCATGTCTATATCTTGAATCATTCTTGGATTTCCAGAAAAATCATCTGCGATGGAAGCTGGAAGAAAGCCATTGTCTCCGACATTAATCGCATCCGAAGCAGTGGTAAGATCAAAATTTCCCGCGTTCTTATCTACAAAAGCAGGATCACTACTAAACAGAGAACTACCATCACAATCGAGTGTTTCGTTCGGGCCATTGATTCCTAAATCCGCACAGTCAACTTCTGCAAAAAGACAATTTCTAATTAAGATCGTTGGAGATGCTGTTCCAGATCCACTCATGTTAAAGATATCGTTAAAGTCGGCTTGATTTTCTGAAAAGATAGAATTATAAACATTGGTTTCTCCAGTAGAGCTAGAAGATTCGTTTTGATAAACGGCACCTCCGACACCAGCCGTATTTTTATAAAAAGTACTATTGATGATATCTGTAATTCCAGTTCCTCCATCTGAAGTAAGACTATAAATAGCTCCGGCAGAAGAGAAAGAAGTATTTTCGTCAAAAATACTATTGATGATTTCTAGGTTAGCAGAACCAGTACTGCTTTTTACAAACGTATAAGTTGCACCACCTACACTTCCCGCATCTACAGCTCGATTTTTAGTGAAACGATTTGACTCAAGAAAAACCGTAATCTCACCTCCGTTGGCACCATTATAAATCGCTCCTCCAAAGTGAGCGCTATTATTATCAAATAAAGATTCAGTAATGGAAAGGTTACTAGTTTCGCCACTTCCATTCGCCCCTACATATAAGGCACCACCACTATTATTTGCCGTGTTATTAATAAATTCACTTTTAAAAATACTTATGGTACTATTTCCATCACTATATAAAGCACCTCCTTGTTCAATGGCATAATTGTCTTTTAGCGTAATAAAAGATAGGCTTGGAGAAGAGATGGCAGTAGCACTACTATGAGCATTAAAAAATCCACCACCACTTTTTTCTTCCTGTAAGGCTCCAACCCCTTTATCAGCATTTCCTTCTTCAATAATAAAACCGCTTATTTGAGTGTCACTACTTGCATCAAGTGTGTAAACGACGGTATAAGAATTATCACTAAAAACACCACTTGCGCCAATATCTCCACTGAGGATGGTAGCTGAATTAGCTGGATTCCAACCTGCTAAGGATGTTTCTGTTCCAATAAATCCTCCATACAGTTTCACGCCACTTGGAACTTGAAAAAAGATATTTCGGTCCGTTCCGTTGGTAGGAAGATAGGTACCATTTTTTACCCAGATTTCGTCTCCGGAAACAGCAGCAGATAAGGCATCTTGTAAATCTCCATAGGCGGTTGCCCAGGAAGTTCCAGTTCCTCCAGTTTGGCCAGCGTCAACATAAATAATTGCTCCTGATAGAGAAGAATAGGCTAAAAAAGAAATGATAAATAAAAGGGAGTTTCTAAGCGTGGTGTAAGCTAAAAACATATCTGAAAATTTAGGTTTTTTTCGGTAGGTTAAACCGAATAATGTAGTGCGTAAAAAAAAGGTTTTCCTAAGTCTTAAAGTTTCGGCGGGGGAAAATGAGAGGATTGTAAGAGAACTAAAGTGTAAGTGTAAGAGATTCGATACAAAGATAGGTGGATCAAAGACTGAATGATATACCCTAGAAATGGTATATTTTGTTATTAGTTAAATAATAATTTATAAGTTATTGGTATTTAGGTTTTTAAAACTTGAAATCTCCTGCTTCTGGAACTTTACTGGCAGCGTAAAATAGAATTCGATTTAATTTCCAGTTGTTTTTCTCCATTTTCCATACTTGCAAGAGGTCTTGTGAATAGATAATCTCGTTATTTTCATTAATAATCATCCAATCTAACTCGACCGTAGCCACCGTTGGACCACTGATTATTTCAATAATTTTTGCCTTAATTTGATGATCTTGATTTTTAAATCCATTTTGAATACTCTTTAATAATTGGCTTTTGGGTAGATCGTAAATAGGTGCATAGCTTTTAAAATCCTCCGCATATAACAATTCTAACGTCTTAATATCTTCTGTATTCATAGCTTTTATAAAGGTTTCCACGGTAGAACGTACCGTAATTTCACCATCTTTTTGAGCGAGACGCGTACTATTACAACCAGCAGAGAGGATCATTATCGTTCCTAAAAGTAAATGGACTAAATAGAATTTATACCTTTGTGATATCATTGATAATATTTTAAACTATGAAATTACTTACCTTTTTCTTAAAAATAATTAAGTGGATATTCTTTTTAGTAATTCTACCAACCCTTTTATATTTGGGATTGGCGGCGCTACTTTCTTATTGGGGAACAAATCCTAAAAAGCTCGATTGCTCGGCTGATCAAGTGATCTATATTTCCTCAAATGGAATGCATATCGATCTAATCATGCCGACGGAAATGCTTCCTGTAGATTTTCTAAGTCATCTTTCTCCAAAAGAGACCACCGCTTACTATGCCATCGGATGGGGAGACAAAGGCTTCTATCTTGATACACCATCTTGGGCAGAACTTAAAGCCTCTACTGCCATGAAAGCCATGCTGATCAATAGTTCCACGGCCATGCATGTAACACAATTTAAAACCATACAGCCTCATTGGGTTCCAATTGCGGTTTGTACGGAACAAATTAGTATCCTCAATCAACATATTACTTCCACTTTTCAAACTAATGCTAACGGTGATCCTATTGAAATTGTCGGAGCTGGGTATACGCCAGATGACCGATTTTATGAAGCTCACGGAAATTATAATGCAAAAAAGACTTGTAATATTTGGGTAAACCAAGGATTAAAAAAAGCTTCTATCAAAACATCCCGTTGGTCTCCTTTTGTTTTCGGAATCTTACATCACGCCGAAGAACAAGCCAGTGCTCTTAACTTAAAGTAAGACCTACGATAGAAGTGTTTGATTTTGATCTTGATTTTGCGCTTGCGCTTGAAAATCTCTTTATAAAAAATCCACATCCACTCCGTATGGATAATTCATCAGATAGTCGATGGCTTTTTCCAGACTATATTGGTGGAAAACAAAATTATAGAGCATTTCTGTAATAGGCGCATGAAGTTTATAATGCAATCTTAGCTGTTCCATAATCGCAATGGTACGAACACCTTCGGCAACTTCTGGCATCGTTCTAAGAATTTCTTCTAGCGTTTCTCCTTTTGCCATTCGCATTCCGAAAGTATAATTTCTACTTTTTTCACTAGTAGCGGTTGCGACTAAATCACCGATTCCTGCGGTACCGATAAACGCTTTGGTATCTGCACCCATAGCTTTTCCAAAATAAACCATCTCCATCAGACCTCGGGTAATCAGCATCGCCTGTAGGTTTTTTCCAAATCCATAACCATCTAAGGCACCCGCACCAAGTGCAATGGCATTCTTTAAGGCACCAGCAAGCTCCGCACCTAACAACTCAAAACTACCAAAAACATGGAATCGTTTACTATTTAAAACTCTTCGACCCGATTTTATTACTTCCGTAAACTTGCTCGCAATAACCGTCGCAGTAGGCTGACCATCCATTATTTCTCTTGCAAGATTAGGCCCAGATAAACATCCAATTCGAACCACCACACTCTCCTCCAGAATTACCTGACTCATTGTATGTACATCCGATCGATCAATTTTTAAATTGGCAATATCTGATTCGTCTAAGCCATTAAGATCAAAACCTTTGGTTCCATGAATCAATATATGAGAAGGCTTGAGAAAAGGCGAAAGACTTTGCATCATATTCCGAAAATTGGCCGAAGGCACAATTAGGAAAATCAAAGTGGCTGCTTCTGCTACCGCTTGTAGATCAGCGGTGGCAGTAATCTTAGGAGAAAGCTTAACCCCCAAATGATCGTGGGTATCATTGATGTTTTGAACAATAGCATCCTTACGGGAAAAGAGCAAAACATCCGTATTAATCGCCAGCAAATTTGCGATAGCAGTACCGAAGCTACCAGCTCCAATAACTCCAACTGGTTTACGTTTTATTTCAGGAAGGTCTGCCAAAATCGAGTTTCTTTATGCTTTAAGTTTATAAGCTCAAAACAACTATTATGTTTAGGTTGTTTAACCAAATTACTGAGCCGCTGCAAAGTTAAGCTTTTAAGCGAGAGCTCATGCTTAAAAAGCCTTTTTTCTCATCAAGTCAGAAATCCATGCGACATTTTCTTGTATTGTTTTTATTTCTTTTCATCGAAAGTTTATTAACTGCTCAAGTTCTCCCAGAACAGCCACTCTCTGGACCTGGAGGACAAAATTATCTTCATGAGAATATTCGAGTGACAGATCGAGCAGATAAGGCTGATGGTTTTTGGATATTTGAACCCGCCAGCCCAACCCTAGATAGTGCGCATGTGGTGGTTTTTTTACATGGATATGGAGCTATTAATCCCATGATTTATGGAGGTTGGATAGAACATTTGGTAAAGAAAGGCAACATCGTTGTTTATCCTCGTTATCAAAAGCGGATTTTTCCACCAGGTACCAAACGTTTCGCAAATCGAGCAGTTACCGGAATCCATCGTGCGTTGGATACGCTTCGCAACGGAAACCATCCTATTCCAATTACCCGTCATTTTAGTATAGCTGGTCATTCTTACGGAGGAGCCTTAGCTGCCAATCTTTCGGCCAATCATCAAGCCTATAACTTACCAAAGCCGGTAGCCGTCCTACTTTGCTCTCCCGGAACCGGTCCGTTCAAAGGAGCCGTATTGGATTCATATGAGTATATTCCGGCAGAGACCAAATTGTTGATCATGATTAGTGAAAAAGACAAAACAGTAGGGGATAAGCTCGGAAAAAAGGTATTTGATACCGCAAAGAATACCCCCGAGAAATATTTAATTGAACAGCTCCAAGATCGCCGATTTAAGGATCTGAATATCAGGGCAGGCCATAACGAAAGTTATAGTTTTGATAAAAGGCTGGATTATGGGAAAACAACCATTGTTACGCGTCGGGCCGCTAAGGTGAGTAGAAAAGATGCGGTAGATTATTATGGATATTGGAAATTACTCGATGCACTTCATAATTGTACCCGAAATGGACATGATTGTCATTATGCAACTGGAAATACCTTTGAACAGACATTTATGGGGTATTGGAGTGATGGAATGCCTGTTAAACCCTTGAAAATCAAATAATTAAAAAATCTAATATATATGAAAAAATATAATTTTCTTTAAAAAAGTTATCCTAGTTTGAGATATTTCTTTATATTTGACGCGAACTACCTTGAGAAAACGCAAAAATAATGGGCCTTTGGCGCCATTTGAAAACAAACATATTGCGTAACATTTTTAATACAGATTATGGTAGATTCAACTCCAAATAAGCCTTTATTTGAGGGAAATTATCCTTCAAATGCAGAAACGCTATTCTTTGAGTTCGCCTTTGAGCCAACGCCTTTCAGTTTTACTCCACAACCAGACTTATTAACTACTGCTCCTTTAGCCAAAGCTAAACGAAAAACCTATTTTCTCAACGCTTCCAAACTTGCCTTTGGGTTATTGGTTACTGCTCTATTGATGAGTTCTGGTATCCTTAATAATCAACTATTTAATGGGGCTGTTGGAAATCAAGCTTCTTTAACTTGGTTGCCTGCTTGGGCCGATGATGTACCAACTGCTAATAATACCGCCACAGCCGTGGTTGCAACTAGTAAGCTTACAGAAGAGAAGCCTGAGAATCAAGAAAATATGACTTTTGCTCCAACTGCAGAACCAGAATCAGTCGCCGATTTAACCACTTCTATCCCCACTTCAGTCGACAAGGTGGAATCAGGGACAGAACCAAAAGCAAGGACCACAAAAGGTGAAAGACCTCTAAGGCCTATGATCAAAAAGCCAGTTAGTCGAGCGGATATCAATTTATCAGAACCAGTGGTAAATCGAACAACCGCGGAGACCAATAAATTGGAAATTACTAGTGAAGCTTTTCATGCAGTAAATGAAAAATCTGCGCTTGATGGAAAGAAAGTCTTTATTAAGTTCGGCGCTAGATGGTGTTTGCCTTGTAAGATGATGGAAGCCAATGTTTTTCCTGATCCTGAAATTCGACAAGCTTTAGCAGAAAATTACCATGTTTTGGACGTAGATGTTGATAATATTGATGGCATCAACTTACGTCAAATGTATAAGGTGGAAGCCCTTCCAAGTTTTATCATTTTAGATAAACACCAAAACATCGTTGGAAGAC
>CALKJE010000459.1 GCA_937995675.1 uncultured Saprospiraceae bacterium | reverse complement strand
CTAAGAAAATTTTCTAAACATACTTATGATATATTAAGTCCGTCGGCGATTGCTGGCGGGCTTTTTTTTTGGTGGGGTGGGGCGTTTGTTGTAGATAAAATTCATGAATTTTATTTACAATAAACTGGTCATTCGGTATTGTATTCTTCTTTTAGAAAAAAAATGTGGTTAAATTTTATTCACCAAAGTCAATTTTTATCTTTGTTTTACCTTTGCGTTGACGTTAAATTGAGTTGCAGTACAAATATTAAGTCAACCTAACATACTATCAATAATTGAAAACAATATGAATCATAATTTACAAGAAAAAACTATTCAAAAATTTCTTGAGAAAAGGCGTCCACCAAAAGAAATTAGATCTCAAGTTGATGTAGGAGCTACTTACGAGAACAGTGTTGTGGAAATATTTGAGATCCGGCCTAGATGGGATAATCCAAAAGAAATCATTCATATTCCATTGGCTAAATCTAGATATATAAAGTCTAAAAAGATTTGGAAAATTTATTGGATGCCAGGTAATGGTAAATGGTTGTTATACGAACCCAAACCAGAGGTTACCCATTTGTCAGAGTTTTTAGATGCGGTGGATGAAGATAAGTTGGGGTGCTTTTGGGGGTGAAGAGGTTTTACGCAGGAAAATATTTTCTAATTAGTTTTCAGACTTTTTAATAATTTTTATATACCAGAAGAATTTTTTTATTGTTAAGGAATAAGGTTGGGATTAGAACTCACCATTCCAACCCATACTCCTTTTTGATTTCTTGTACCTTTTTAAAACTTGGTTGTTTTAATAAAAAAGTTCTTTGTCCATCTCGATATTCTTTAAACTTAAGGTCCGTACGATAAAGGAATTTTAATAATTTTATTAATTCTGAATCGCTATTCTCAAAATAGAATTGAGTAGTTATTCCGTTATATTGGAAATGAATATTTGAAAAGGTACTTGTACTTCCTTCTTCGTAAAGATCAGCTGAGTTTTTATTGAAATAAATTTTTAGATTTTCTATAGCTGAGTAATCATATTGTTTAGGTCGATCTTTTATTTCTACACTAATCTGAGTCCTAGAAAAAACGATAAGGTCTTTTAAATTTTTTGGTTTGCCTTTTTTATACATCTCCCAAGGGATGATTAAAAATTCTAATAATGGTTCCAAAAAACCAAGATAAGCAATGGATAAACGTCCTAATATTTTTTTAGGATTTTTTTGTAAGGGGTCTGGATATATACGATTGAGTGTATGGCTTTTATTAATTTGATCTTTTGGGTTCATATGGATATATTTTTCGCCGTAGAGACAATTCATGTAAAGACAATTCATGTAAAGACAATTCATGTAAAGACAATTCATGAATTGTCTCTACGGCGAAACCACCGTTCGTTTTTTTTATCATCAACCTCAGCAATCTCCCCCAACCGCAGCAGCACCACCTCCAATCCAACCGCTTCTGCCTTTACTAAAAACCGTTCCACTGGCTCTCGCCAACTATGTAGCGCCAACGCAAAACCTGCCCAATGAACCGGTATTGCTTTTTGTACACCCGCATCCAAAGCTGCTTGCACGCTCTCCTCTGGAAAGAGATGGGTCATCGGCCAATTTTCATTATACTGACCACATTCCATAAAACCAAAATCAAAAGGTCCGAGCTTTTCGCCAACTGCCTTAAAGTGATCGCCATAGCCACCGTCTCCGCTAAACCAGATTTTTTCCGTAGGTGTACAGATGGACCAACCGCCCCACAACGAGCGATCTCGGTCCAGCAGTCCGCGACCTGAAAAATGTCGAGTAGGCGTGTAAGTGATATCGATCTGATTAAAAGTATGTTGATTCCACCAGTCAAATTCTGTGACCAAGTTTGGTTCAATTCCCCAAGCAACAAGATGTCGTTTGACGCCAAGTCCGACAAAATATTTTTTCGTTTTTGATTTTAATTTTTGAATGCTCGCGTAGTCCAGGTGATCGTAATGATCATGCGTAATCAACATCAAATCAATTTCCGGAAAATCATCAATCAAATCTAACGTATTCTCCGAAAAACGACTGGTCGTAAAAGGCGCAATAGGGGAGCAGTCTGGTCCCAACATCGGATCGAGCAAAATCGTTTTTTGATGTATTCTAAATAATAAAGCCGAATGACCATACCAAATGAATTTCGCTTTCCCGGGATTAACAGTATCATCAAGGAATGCTTTTTTATCAAATGGAATGATTGGAAGCGGCTCAGCAGGTTGTCGGATCTTACCATCAAAAATTTGACGGTAGATAAAACGAGGGATTCGTTTTAATTTAAAATCCATCGTTGTTTCTACTAAGTTTTGGAAGGAACCATTCTGCCAGTTGGGAGATTTTTCATACCTTTGACGGAATTCCTTCGTAATTTTTCCCCCGAATTGTTTTAATAGCATTTTAGTGTTTTCTTATTTAAGAATTATTGATCTTTATTTTAGCGTATTTTCAATAAAAAAATATGTTAGGTCGATCTTCATATTGTGTATTTAAATTAACAAACTAATTGAAAATCAGTTTTATTTTAAAAAAAATGCCTAAAACAACGAAGGAATCCCGAGTTTTCTTTGTCTAAATATTAGATAAATATCATCATTAGAAATAATTATATATGAAAAATCTATTCGTAGCCCTCTTTTTCTTATCTTCCTGGAGTCTAACCGCCCAAGAATTCTACGACCTCGAAACTATTCAAACCATCGAAATAGTTTTCAGTCAATCTAACTGGGATCAGATTTTAGATGCAGAAAAAAATAGTACCGAAGATTATACACTTGCAACTTCCGTAACCATCAACGGAGAAGTATTCGATTCGGTTGGCGTAAAATACAAAGGTAATAGTACGTATAATGCAAACCAAACCAAAAATCCTTTCCACATCGAATTGGACACTTATAAAGATCATGACTATCAAGGTTATAAAGACATCAAGCTTAGTAACGTAGCGAAAGACCCATCTTTTTTAAGAGAGGTTTTGTCTTATCAAATTTTAAGACAATATATGATAGCACCACTTTCCAATTATGCAAATGTTTATGTCAATGGAACATTGATTGGTCTTTATTCTAATTCAGAAGCTATTTCTAAAACTTTCCTGAAAGATAGATTTGGTTCTAAAAATAATACGTTTGTAAAATGTAATCCAATCGGCGGTGCTGGACCTGGATCGAATGCTTTGCCAAATCTTCGATACTTGGGAGACAACGTTACTAGTTATGACGATGCTTACGAATTAAAATCAGATGATGGCTGGGATGAACTAATCGACCTTTGTGATACCTTGGCAAATCATACAGATGCCATCGAAAAGATCTTGGACGTTGATAAGGCGCTTTGGATGTTGGCTTTTGATAATGTGCTGGTAAATCTAGATAGTTATATCGGCGGGTTTGCACAAAATTATTATTTATATCGAGATGATTATGGTCGCTTTGCTTCTATCGTTTGGGATCTAAATGAATCCTTTGGAAAGTTTGCTCGGACGGGTAGTGGTAACTTAAATAGTACAGCTGCAAAACAACAAATGAGTCACCTCATTCAAATCAATGACGCGGACTATCCTTTGATTCAAGAATTATTGGGTGTGCCTTTATACCGACGAATGTATTTGGCGCATGTAAAAACAATGTTGTTGGAAAATTTCGAAAATAGTAGTTATTACGAAACAGGAATGTTATTACAAGAGGTGATTGATGACGCAGTATTGGCGGATAATAATAAATTTTTCACCTATGCTAATTTTTTAGATAACCTAAATGATGATATTGGTGGCGGTGGTCCTGGCGGTCCCGGTGGTGGCGGTGGAGCTACGCCTGGTATTACTAACTTGATGGATGGTAGGGTAAACTATTTATTAGGACTTTCTGATTTTACCAATGTAGAACCGACTATTACGGATATCACTGCTTCTGATCCAGCGCCAACGGTGAATAGCACGATTACCATGACGGCAAATATTACTGATGCAACTGTTGCTTACCTAGGATATCGAACAGAATTTAGAGCGCCCTTTACCCGAATCGAAATGTATGATGATGGAAATCATAATGATGGTCTAGCAGGTGATGGAGTCTTTGGGACAGATCTTTTGATTGAAGACTTTTTTACTCAATATTATATTTATGCAGAGAATGATTTAATGGGTAAATTCTCTCCAGTTCGAGCGGAACATGAATTTCATACCTTGACGGCGACTTTAACTAATCCGGTCCTTGGAGATTTAGTGATCAATGAATTCATGGCTTCAAATAATACTACGGTAGCGGATCAAGATGGAGAATTTGACGATTGGATTGAGTTATATAATAATGGAACAAGTACGCTAGATCTTTCTGGATATGCCTTGTCAGACAATGTAGATGATTTGGCTAAATTTATTTTTCCGGAGGGTACGACAATAGAGGCAGGTGCGTATCTGATCGTTTGGGCAGATGGTGACGAAGATCAAGAAGGACTACATGCTGGTTTTAAATTATCTGCTTCGGCGGAATCTATTTATCTAGTAGATCCGATGGTTAATATTGTGGATGAGGTTACTTATTTTGATCAAACGAGCGATATTACTTACGGTCGTTTCCCAAATGGGATTGGAAATTTCCAACAACTAAGACCAACCTTTAATGCGGAGAATGATGTACTGACTGGAACAGAAGAACTAGCAGAAACGATTTTTTACGATTTCTTTCCTAACCCAACGAATGATGTTTTGAATTTGAATTTTGACCAACCAGAAAATATTCAGCTACATTTTTACGGAGGAAATGGTCAGTTGTTTAGAAAGGAATATTTTCCAGATGCAGCCACGGATTTTACCGTTGATATCAGCACTTGGCCTACAGGTATTTATTATGTACTGATTCAGGCGGAGAACTTTGTAATTAATGAGTTGTTGGTGATAGAGTGATGGGTTGGGGTAGAGACAATTCATGAATTGTCTTTACATGAATTGTCTCTACCCCAACTCGCTTTGCAATTCCGCTTCCATCTTCCCCAGACGATCACCAATCGAAGTATGCTTTTCTGTCATTCTCTCTAATTCCACATTTTCTTCTTTTAGTAAATCATCAAAACGATTAAAGTTGGTATCAATTTTCTCTTTGATATTAGCGATATAATCTTTTAATTTTTTATCCACTTCCTCTTCCAATTGTACCCGACCTTTCGAAATCTCTCCTTGGAAACCTTGTAAAATTTTACGACGTTTCATCCCAACCGAAACACCTGCGAACATCAATCCAATCGTGGTGAGAATACCACCTGTAATATCGAATACCGCACCATTAGTTACGGCTGTCAGAATCACACCAATCACCGCAAGTCCACTACCTTTAGCAAGATTAGGAGAGATGTCGGTATGTTCGCTGAGCATGGTTTCGTCTGCAAAATTTTCAGAACGACTCATAAAGCGAGCGAAGGTTTCTTGTAGTTCTTTTAGAATATTAGAACGCTTCTCCGCAATATCGCTAAACAGCTCATGATCATTTTTTAAGATGGTCGAACTGCTTTTTATTTTTAAATCAATAATCTTTGCCATCTGTTGAATACTATCTGCAATATCGATGACCCCTTCATTAAGTTTATCGCGCAGTTCGATATTTAAATCTTTTTCTAAATTACTAGCCAAGCCATCCAACCATTCTTTGGCCGATGCTTTTTTACTAAACATACTCGTTACCGAACGTTTGATCAACGAAAAGAAACCAAGACCTTCTTCCAATTCTTTTTCGTATTTCCCTGTAATTCGATCGTAAGTGGCAACGAGATTTTCTACCAAAATATCCACCTGTGCCTTAGATTTACTTTCTTGCTCGTCGAGCGTAAATCGAATATCATTTCTAAATTCAATATCCGCTTCGTACTGTTTTTGTCTCAACTCCAATCCAGCATGAATTCTTTGGTTGATGTTTTGAGAAGTTTGTACGTTGTTTTGTAATTTTAGAATAGGTGCTTTTCCACCGGTGATATGTTGTTGGATATAATCCCGAACGGGTAAAAAACCACTTTCCGCCTTTTCGCCATTGATTTCCATTTTTGCAGAAACCGCAAAAACATTTGGATTCATAATTCCTTTTTTCTCCGCGTATTCTTTTACACCGTTGAGATTGGTCACCAAATCTTCTGGAACCATCAAATCTTTTTGTTGAAGAATAAAGATGATTTTCTTTTGCCAGTCTTTATGGATATAATCAAAAAACTCCCAAGCTGATTGTCGATAAGGATTTTTAGATTCAAAAACAAAGACAATCAAATCCGAAGCTGGAATAAACCGTTCTGTAATTTCCTGATGATGATCGACAATAGTATTGGTACCCGGCGTATCAACGATGGCAATTTCTCGAAGAATATCTACTGGCTGTAAAATCTTTTTTAGATAAGGATTGACATCAATGATCTGTTCCTCTTCACCGTAAGTAATCTGCTGAATGGTATCCGTCATCGGAGAAGCTGCTACTTTACAGATTTCTTTATCGGTGTCGAGTAGGGCGTTGATAAAACTACTTTTCCCGGCCTTCACCTCACCCACGATCACAAACATAAACGGCTCATTGATTCGGTTGCGTAGGTCGCTCACCGTTTGGGTCATTTCTTTGTGTCCGATATCGATGGTCATTTCGTGCAATTCGCCCACAATTTGATCCATTTGCGTACGCGTAGCTTGTAATTGCTGACTTAGTATGTTATTCATTGTCAATGTTTTACGTTTGTTTTGGATGAAAATCTCTTTTTGTTTTGATTTCATCCGAACGACCTTTAAGACGTAATTAGATGAAGCAAGTAACAAGATAGAAGAAGCAGAGATTTTCGTCCAATTTTTTGCAAGATAATGAAAAAGTGGAAGATTTGGGCGATAGGGGCGGTGGTATTGGCGAATTGCAATTCACCCATACGCGCCTCTACCGCTTCGCTAATATTTATCAAAACTGTTTTAAATAATAATAGTATTGTTAAATAGTGAGATCGTTTTCTATCTTTAAGAATCTTGTCACCGACGAACACCTAATTTCTTTTCGATTATGAAAAAATATTTACTGTTTTTCTTTCTTGTTTTTTTAAATTTCTCTGTTGTTTTTTCGCAAGGAAATGCTCCGATTTTGGACGTTGATTGGGAATTGGTGCCAACGCCAGGAGGGACTGCCTTGAGTTTTGCAGAGAAGGATGGACGGATGTGGATAGCCAATGGACGGTTATATTTTTCTGATGACGAAGGTTTAAATTGGCAAGAACATCCAGAACTTTCAGAAGGAGGTGTTAGCTATCGAAAGGTCTATGCAACGGATATTGGGATAGCTGTTATTAGCAGAGAGACATCATCCACAAGCTTATTTCTATCCGAGGATAATGGGGAAACATTTACGCTTGGTGGTAGTTATGGCAGTACTACAGATCCAAATGGTCCAGGAGGAAGCTCAGGTTGGTTTGATCGCAAGTCAAAGAATGAGATTGTTGGAATTTTTTATGAAACGGATGAATTGTTAGGAGAAAATTATTTGGTTTCAGGTTTAAATCATGGCGAAACTTGGCAGAGTTATCCTCAGCTCACAGTAGGTTATACTAATGGTTTAGAAATGACCCTTGATGAGCATAATTTTTATATGGGTAATGATACCATCGTCGATATAATTGAACTTTGGGATAACCCTGGCTATAAAATCACTTTAACCCACAGTGTGGATACTACCTTTACATTTGATTTCACTATGCCAGATAGTATTAATAATACTGTTAGTCTCAGTAGTTTTCGGTATCAGTTAGGAAAAGTTTATATGTACCATCAAGATAGTTTTTTGGTAGCCTCTTCAAATTTTGGCGAAACTTGGGAAGTGGTTCCTAGTCCAGATGGTAGTCGGGTTGGTCGTAGAAATCTTCAGTTTACTGATGTGGGTATCTATTGGAATTTAGCAAATGGGTTGTGGGTTACCAGATACGACGATTGGGCAAATCCAGAATTTGTTTTTGATTTTAATTCAACCACGGTAAGTTCTTTTCCCTCTGGAAGTTATACTTGTTACTCTACTGATAATGGGATCTTTCTCCAATCTCCATCTCTTCCGGAACCAGAACTACGAGAGAACGGGATACTCGGTAGTATAACCTTTTTTGATGCTTATGGACAACTGTGGTGGATTAAATCAAAAGGTGTATTATTGAGATCTGCAGATGAAGGAATAACTTGGGAACGAGAGTCATCATCAATAGCTATGAATGAATCTTCTAATTTAACAGTTTTTGAAGATTTT
>CALKJE010000458.1 GCA_937995675.1 uncultured Saprospiraceae bacterium | reverse complement strand
GAAATTGATCGAGTCACCGCTGCTATTCAGTTTTTCCCTGGAAGAATCGAACGAGATAATTGGGTAGGACAAGCAAAGGGATTAGTAGATTAGTAGATGTGCGGATTTTTTGATGTGCGGATTTGTGGATAACTGACCGATTCCGACTGAAAGGAGGACGGCGTGCGACAGCGCGACGAGGGAAGGCACCGCGTAAGCGGACGGGATGGCATTTTTTGATGTGCGGATTTATACTTCAATATTTTGAAATAATTTTCTCATAATAAATTGGTAGAGTTTTACCTGTTCGATAATAATTTCACCTTTGACTTGATAACCACTTTGAAGATTAAAGTGTGCAGCAGGTTCATTCAAAGCGGCCAAAACGAAGAAATTATTACTCGTATCTTTTTTTATAAAGGATACTTCTCCTTCTAAAATACCATATTGGTAGTAATTATATGCGTCTAGCTTGAGATGAGCAGTCTGCCCGACTTTTACGGAACGGATTGCCTGTTGTGATAGGGTCATCTCTGCATAAAATTGTGCTTCTTTTTTTGGGCTCAACACCAATAGTTGTGTCCCTTTCTCAACAAAATTAGCATCCATCTTTACATTATAAATTCGAGAAACGAATCCATTCTGTGTAGCGATCAATACACATTTTTCTAAATTATTACGATGGAAATCTAGTTGATCTATTACCTGAACTTTTCTAATATTTTCTTCGATTAATTGTTTTTCAATTTGAGAACGGTCGTATTTACCAGACAATACAGAGAGATTTTGACTATTAACCTTTCTTGACTGTTGATTAGGTAAAGCATCATACTGGTTACTTTGCTGGCGAAAACGACGCTGCAACTCACTTTGTCGTTCCTTCTCCTTTAAAAATAGTTTATGATCTTTATCATATTCTAATTTACTAATAATACCATCATGGAGAAGACTCAAATTTTTCTGTAATTTTTGTTTACTAATTTCTAAGGATTGCTCTTGTATGGTTAGTTGATTTTCGAGCTCATCTAATCCCATCCGAATCTCTTTTTGCTGGAATTGATAAGCAGTATTGATCTGTTCTTTTTCTTTGTTACGATATTGAATTTGATTTTCTAAATTATTGAGTAATTGCTGAAAAACGGTAATATTCTCTTCTATTAAACGAAGTTCATTTTCAGATTTCAACACTGCGGTAACCATTTGTTGATTATCTAACACCATCAATGTATCTCCAGTAGAAACGTAGGTTCCTTCTGCTACACTAAGTTTATGAATCCGTGCCTCAAAGGGTGCTTGATATTCAATAGGCGTATTCTTTGAAATAATTTCTCCTTGGCGAATATCAACGGTATAATTAATATTCAAAACAAATAACAAAATCAGCGCTACCAGAAGCACCGATGTAAGCAACGCAAACAGGCCACGAATCAGCTTAAATGCTGTCGGAGTTTTGGTGGATAAATTTTCCATTTTTTAGAATATATTTTTTATCGAGACGGATATTATTGACCGGAATGTGGGAAATAAGAATAAATGTTTTATGGTCAATTAAATCAATTAATTGTTCTATTCGTTCTTTTGATTCTTGATCAATACCATTAAAAACTTCATCAAAAATAATTACTTCCGCATCTAAAAACATCGCACGTAATAAGAGAATTTTTCTTCGTTGACCTGTAGAAAGATTACTTCCGTTTTCGTGAATCACGTAATCAAATTTTTCGTTTTTACTATTAATAAATTCGTATAGATTTACCATCTTAGCATATTCGATCAATTCTTCTAAATCTACTTTTCGGCCAAAAGTGATATTAAATAAAAGGGTATCATTAAAGATCATATCCTTACCAGAAATCAAGGCGATTGTTTTGTTTAATGCCTTGGGATGGTAGAGTCCTGTATCAATTCTATTGATTTGAATACTTCCTTGATCTGGCAAATAAAGTCCAGTAATTATTTTACAAAAAGTAGATTTTCCAGTTCCATTTTTTCCTTTGATCCAGATTCGTTCTCCATGATTGATGGTCATCGAAATAGCATCAAGTACTTTATTTTCATCATTGTATGAAAAATCAATATTATGCAAACTCAATTTCCGAAATTTAAATCGTTGAATCAGATTTTCTCTTCGTGGCGCCTCTTCTTCAAGTGCTTCATTAAAATTAAAAACACGCTTTAAGATTACTCGATGTTCTTGTAATGAGAGATTTGCATTCAGCAATCGACTAAATGCTTTAAATATTTTTTTGGACATCGCCACAAAAGTGATGATCATTCCCAACGAAATTGTTTGGTATAAAATTAATTCACGAGAAGTTAGCACAATCAAAGCCAGGGTAGCAAAAGATACAATAAAAGAGGCAATAATAGAGTTGGCCAAACCAACATACTTTGATTGAATATATATATCCAATAATCCATCTACTCGCGAGCGAACTTGACCAGAAGAGTATTTTTCTAGCCCCAGAGATTTAATTACCTGAATACCTTCTATTTTTTCTAAAAATTTAGACATAAAATCAGCCTTTCGACGATATCGTTTTTGTTCTAGTTTTTCGATTAAAGGAGTGAACATTTTAAACTGAATTAAAAATAAAATTAGAATCAATCCAACTAACATAGACAATCTCCAATTGATAAAAACCAAAAAGATTAAAGAGACACAGGCGATGATCACATCTACCATAATATTAGAAAAATACTTAACAAAGAAGGTTTTGAGTTTCATGGAATCTCGAAGACGCTCCGTCAAATCTCCTTTTTTAAACCGCGCTAAATAACGCAACGAAAAGCGATTAAGTTTCTCATCAAATTGATAAAGGAAAAAACGGTCTAATGTTGCAGCTAGATGAATTGACACGAATTTAGCGTAGATCTTAAATATCATTTCCACCAAATAAAAAAGTCCAACGCCAATAGCAAACAACTGTAAAGTTCCCAATTGATAACTAGGCAAAATATGATCAATTAAAATCTGGTCGATAAAAATCCCGACATAACTAATAAAAGCCGCAAAAAGGATGGTGGCCAAAAAAATCATCCATAATACCTGAAGGTGCGCGATGCTTTTAAATAATTTCCAATAGACACTTCCCTCCGTTTTTTCTTGAGCAAAATCTGCAACAATTTCTTCCGTTTTTTGAATAGAAAGTAAAACTGGCATTGTAATTTCCACCGTATCGGAAACATTTTTTCTTCGTCTAAAATTATGTGGAATATTGTCAAGTTGCTGTTCAAAAAATAAATCCTTCAAAAAAGCATTGGCCACTGCTTCATTTTTAAATCCATACTTTTCTTCGATGTATAAAAAGTATTCCAACTTATTGCTCATCTCTAAAAGTACAAACCGATCAGGTCTGGTAAACAATGGTATCTTTCGTGACTTAAAAACTTCTGTAATCCTCAGCCAAATAAGATCCGCTTCTTCGGTGTAATTAAGATACTGCTTTTGAAAATGTACTTTCTTTTTAAACGCTGTGGGTGTTAGGAGGTATTCGGTCATACTCCGTGAATCGAAAATTTTAAACTTATTTTTTTCAATCCCCCTAACAACAATATAATCAAGTCTATTATTGACTTTTACAGGAGCAATTGCCGGAAAGAACTCCTTTTGTTGTTCCGTTTTTATCAATATCTCATCCAAATCCAGCGCATTTACTTGCGTCGAAAACCCTTGCTCCTCTAAAAATTTTTGCATTCCGGCCAAAGAACTCCCTTCCGAATCCAGCGCTAACTGGTCTTCGATCATTTTTCGGGGAATGTTTACGTCATAGAGGTTACAGATTGTTTTGACTGCACTTACTCCTCCATCGTTTCTCCCAAGTTGTTGGTCGATTAGTCTCGTCATAGAATATCATAAACAGAATAGTAGTAACAACGAAGGGTTATGTTGTCTACTCTTACACAGGAATAAATGGAGGAAATATTGAGGGGCAACGGACAATCAGAAAAGAAAAACCTGAAGTATCCTTAGACTATACACAAATCTACAAAAATTTAATTTTGAAAACTCTACCACTTCTGGGGTATTTTATAGTTGAAGATATTATTCATATAGAAAATTATTTAACGATATAACTAGTCGTATCCCGTACATATCCTACCATTTCTATAGATTAATTAAACATAAAACGCCTAACTTGCGTTCAATATCCAAATATCAAATTGCATTAAAATAATATCGATGAAAGATATACACGAAGAAGTAAAAGAGTATTACGGAAAGGAACTATCCACCAGCGAAGATCTTAAAACGAATGCTTGCTGCACGATGGAAGAACCTGCCGAGCATATTAAAGCAGCATTAAGTAATATCCATGATGAAGTAATGGCTAAATATTACGGCTGTGGATTGGCAATTCCTGCTCGTTTGGAAGGTTTGCGAGTCTTAGATCTTGGTTCAGGTAGTGGTCGTGATTGTTATATTTTATCTCAGCTAGTAGGTCAAAATGGTGAGGTAATCGGAGTAGATATGACAGACGAACAATTAGAAGTTGCCAATCGACATATTGATTATCATACTGAAAAGTTTGGGTATAGCCACTCTAATGTTAAATTTATCAAAGGGAATATTGAGTCACTAGAATCGCTCGATTTAGCGCCCGCAAGTTTTGATCTGATCATCTCGAATTGTGTGATCAATCTTGCAAAAGATAAAGAAAAAGTCCTCGCAGATACTTATCGATTACTAAAGCCTGGTGGTGAAATGTATTTTAGTGATGTATATAGTGATCGCCGGATCAGTAAGGACTTACAAGACGATCCCGTTCTTTGGGGAGAATGTTTGAGTGGTGCCTTATATTGGAATGACTTTTTAAGAACGGCCCGTAAGGTTGGTTTTACAGATCCACGTAGTGTAAAAAGTAATCCCATTACTATTGAAAATAAAGAGGTGCAAGAAAAATGTGGAGACATTAAATTTTTCTCTGTCACTTACCGATTATGGAAAATTGAGGGTCTAGAAGACGAATGCGAAGACTATGGTCAAGCAGTAGCTTATAAGGGTACAATTGAAAATAATGCTAGCAGTTTTGATTTAGACGATCATCATAATTTTCCAAAAAATAAAATCATAACCGTTTGTGGAAATACTTATAAGATGTTGCATGACACGCGTTTAGCCAACCATTTTGAATTCTATGGAAACTGGGATACGCATTATGGTGTCTTTGAAGGATGTGGTGGTGCGATGCCATTTAACGCAGCAGATGACGAAACTGCCGCTAGCTGTTGTTAATTGAAAGAGGTAGAGGCGTAGAAAAAAAACGTAGACACAAGGCATGCCTTGTGTCTACGTTTTTTTCAAAAACGATCTATTTATTTAGATCTAAATCTTTTTCAATTTAATTTCTACCCGTTGATTTTTCTTACGGCCAACGGCAGTTTTGTTAGAAGAAATTGGATTGCGCTTACCATATCCTTTATATTCTAATCGC
>CALKJE010000457.1 GCA_937995675.1 uncultured Saprospiraceae bacterium | reverse complement strand
TAGCAGTGATCGTGATCAAAGTACCACCATTGAATGATCGTCGAGAAGATATTCCATTATTAGTGGATCACTTCATTAAGAATATCTGTACCGAACATGGCTTACCGATGAAAAAGGTAGATCCGGAAGCAATGTTGGCTTTACAAAATGTTAACTGGACTGGAAATATCCGGGAACTAAGAAACGTTGTAGAAAGGCTTATTATCCTTAGTGCGGAAGATATCACCGAAGAGGATGTATTGCGTTACGTAGTACCCATGAGCTCTCAAGAAGTTTCTGAATTCAAAAAAATATTCGATCAATATAATTCGCTCGAAGAAATTTATGAACACATTGCAAAAGAATACAAAAAACACACGAACGTCTAGCGTAATCGCTCAGACCAACGTCGTATAATATTACCTAATTAGAGCCTGCTGATAAATTCAGTAGGCTCTTTTCATGCTTAGGAATATTGAATTCCTTGTGCATGCACAAAAAAAATCAAGATGAGTAAAAATGATCCATTTATCAAAAAAAATAAAAACCTCTCTAACCGAAAACAATGGAGTAAAATAAAAGGGGAGAACTCTTGGACGATGTTTAAGGTGATCTCTGAATTTGTAGATAGTTTTGAGGTGATGAATAATATCGGACCTTGCGTTTCTATTTTTGGATCCGCAAGAACGAAACCCAACCATAAGTACTACAAACTAGCGGTTAAAATCGCTAAGCGGATGACGGAAGAAGGTTATGGTGTCATCACTGGTGGTGGACCTGGTATCATGGAAGCAGGTAATAAAGGAGCTGCTAAAAACGGAGGTCTATCCGTAGGTCTTAATATCGATTTGCCTTTTGAACAAGGTGGAAATAAATATATTAATCCAGCGCACAATCTAAATCACCGTTACTTTTTTATCCGTAAGGTAATGTTCGTAAAATACGCACAAGCCTTTATCGTAATGCCTGGAGGATTTGGTACACTCGACGAATTATTTGAAGTATTGACGCTGATTCAAACTAAAAAGATTACTCCAGTTCCAGTTATTTTAGTGGGAACTAAATTCTGGGGTGGAATGCGCGAATGGATTGAAACGGTAATGCTCGAAAAGTATGGTAATATCAGTCCAAAAGATATGGATTTGATTCCGCTAACTGATGACCCAGAAGAGATCGTAGACATCATCAACAAGTTCTACAAAAATGAATCTAAACTGAAGCCGAACTATAAGCTGTAAGAAAATTGCTACTTGCTTTTTGCTTCTGGCTTCTTGCCCTCTTCAATCCTACCTTCGGCAGGGAGGCGCGATAGCGTGAATAAGGCAAGAAGCAGAGGACAAAAAATAGCAGTAAAATAAGTCTGAATTTATTTTAAACCCTGATTAGCATAGACCATTAGAATATAATCGTCGGATATTCAGGGTCGTTTATCTATAAATTCATTCAATAGAACCATCTGCCCCTTATATTCGTTACTGAATTGAAGTTGTTGACCAACAAAGGTTTATTTCAAACCTAAACAACAACTATTATTACTGTGAAAAAAATTCAAAATTATGAATAAGATTTCTGAAAAAGCGAACCGAATCATTCAAACACATGTCCTCTATTCAATGGGAGCTGGTGCTATTCCAATCCCATTATTGGATTTGACGGCCGTTACGGCGGTACAGATGGATATGATTCGACAACTCTGTGATTTACACGATAAAGACTATTCTGATGTAACCGGAAAAGCACTGGTGGCTTCCTTGACAGGTTCTGCGTTTGCACGATATGGTGCTTCGTTGATCAAGACGATTCCTGGATTAGGTTCTCTATTGGGTGGGATCTCGATGGTCGCCTTATCTGGTGCTTCTACTTACGCAGTAGGGCAGGTATGTACGTCGTTCCTAAGTGGAAATGTACAACTGGATAATATCGATATTGATCGTGCAAAGGAGATGTTTGAGGAAAAATTCCAAGAAGGGAAAAAGGTCGCACAAGACCTGAAAGATAAGGCGCAAGATAAAATGGAGGAAGTAGAGGAGGAAATCGAAGAAGTGATCGAAAAAACAGTAGTGGAAAAGAAAGAAGACGACGATGTATACGCATTGCTCCTCAAACTTGGCGAACTACGCGATAAGAATATTATCTCCGAAGAAGAGTTCCAGAAAAAGAAAAGTGAGTTGCTGGATAAGTTTTAATAATCGTTGAGACGTCAGTGATGGGGTTTAATCGTTTAATCGTTTATTTGTTTAGCGCTTTAAACGATTAAACAAATAAACGATTAAACAAAAAAAAGAAAATACGCCGCATTTTTATTGGTGCCAATCTAAATAAAGTGTAAATTTGGGCACCAATCAAGGGGGATTAGCTCAGCTGGCTAGAGCGCTTGCATGGCATGCAAGAGGTCACCGGTTCGACTCCGGTATTCTCCACTAAATTCTTATTCGTTTCGTACGGGTAAGAATTTTTTTGTCTTAATAAGAATCTTTCTTTTGTGTGAATTAGCTCAGTTGGCTAGAGCGTCACGCTTAAGGCGTGAAGGTCACCGGTTCGACTCCGGTATTCTCCACTAAATTCTTATTCGTTTCGTGCGGGTAAGAATTTTTTTGTTTAGAAATACTCTTCTTATTGTTTAAAATAGTAGATAACGTTATAC
>CALKJE010000456.1 GCA_937995675.1 uncultured Saprospiraceae bacterium | reverse complement strand
GCAATTGGGTGATCAAGGGTTGTACCTGAAAGGTCTACTTGAATCATAAATTCGTCATTCGGATTACAAGCCATTGGTGTAGCCACAAATTCATCGATCGAACAAGCTGGACGACAATCTAGTCTTTGGAAGTTTGTTTCTAAAGCACAAGTTTCGTCACTAGCATCCAAGATAGTTAAAACACTATTTTGACTGCCATTACTTTGAAGGTTATTTAGTGTTAATGGGAAGCTATTCGCAGGATAGCTTCCTATCGTTGCACCATCAATTTCAACAATAAATTGATTTGATGGAGAAGATGTTCTATCAAAATCTATAATAGCACCATAACGATTGATCGCCGTACATTCTGTAGTAGTTATGGTAAGATCACTAATATTACAAGGTTCAATTACTTCACATAGTACAGGTGCTACCGTGGTTCCGTTGAAGCAGTTTTGAAAATCATTTGTATCATAAATATCAATTCGGTAAGCAGTAGTTCCATCTCCGGAAAATGGTCCCATTGTCATTGGAAAGCTAGAAGTTGGAAATATGGCGTTACCATAATCTTGATCGTTTACCGTAACATAAAGATCATTACTTAAGCCACTTCCTTGCACATCAACGATTACATTAAATTCTCCATTTTCACATTCAAGTACTTCGGTGGTGATTCCAGAAATCATACAAGGTGGTGCACATTCGATTCCTGTAAAAGTAGTTCCTAGGCAACAAGTATTATCACTAGCATCACAGATGTTTACATTATTATTAAAAGGTCCGTCACCAGGAAGTGTCAATGTTATTGGAAATAAGGAATGGTGATAAGTTCCATAACTTTGACCATTTACATTTACTTCAAATTGATCCGAAGGAGAAGAGTTTCTATCAAAGTCAATTACTGCATCAAACAAATAATCTCCGGCACAGTCAACAGCAATTGCTGAGATATTACTAATGTCACAAGCCGTATTGATGGTACAATTAATAGGAGCTAATTGGAAAGCGTTTGAACAACCTGGGTTGTTACTGTCCGTTACCTCTACTAAGTAAGCAGAACCATCTCCAGGAAAAGGTCCAACATTAAATGGTGCTTGGCTAGCAGAAAAAGGTCCAAAGATATTGTTACCGACGGTTACATTAAAGTTTTCGCTTGTATTGATTCCATTATAGTCAACAACTAGATTAAATTCTCCAGTTGATTCGTCACAAGCTTCTTGTTCAACTAAAACGTGCGTAATCGTACAACCAGGTTCTGATCCTTGCGTAAAGCAGATATTATCAATTCCTAGTTCAAATCCTCCAATCGTCATAGAGTAAATTGGTCCTGAAAAACTAACCGTACCTTTTCTTCCATCTGCACCGGCAGGTGAATCATTGACAGTCATGGTAACATAGGTAGCGATTTGGCTTGGGAGTTGACTAAAACTTCTAGCATTAATAACAGGTTCTCCATTAATTGAGAGATTAATATCTCCTTCCCAATCAAGGAATCCAAAGGTAACATTATCAGCTACGGCAAAATTTTCCGTGAAATCTATGTCAACGGAAGATTCAAGTAGTCTAATTACTTGTCCTTGTCCGTCAATAAAGGCGCCAGACCAAAAGAAGGTACCTGCTGAGATTGAAACATTGTTTCTAACAGAACCATCATTATAATGAAATGGTGCTAAACCTAGCGATGCGCCGCTCTCTGAGTGGAAAGGAGTGCCAAATGGATATCCATTGGTAACACCGTAGTTCCCGGTGGGAAGGTTGGTGAATTCTACACAGTTTTGTCCATGCAGAAATTGGGTGAAAATAAGGGCTAGCACAAATAAAATTCTGTGCTTGTAAAATTTTAAACTCATAGTAGTAAAGAATTTGGGTGATAGATATTTAACTATTTATCATTTTGCAAAAACGGGGCCAGAGCAATTCATTGAGTTTTATAATTTATTTAACGTTACTTTTTGCTGCTTTTTAGTCTTAATAAACATAAAATGCTTAAGTTTGTACCTTACATTTTTATTTGTAATTAATTGATAATCAATACTTTAATTTTAAAAAAATATTTTTATGAAAAATTTTATCACGCTAACCTTAATTCTACTGGTTACAGGATTTACTAGTTATGCTCAAGATGATCTTTCGAATTATAGCTTTAATCCAGAATTGAAAGAAATGGATCGATTGATGAGCAAGGGACAAAAGAATAGCTTCTCCATCATTATTGATGGTTTGAGCAAAAAAGACATTGAAAAGTCTTGGGGAAAGTATATTAAAGACCACGATACCAAATCAAAGTGGGACAAGAAAAAGAAGGAATACTTTGCAGATAACGCAAAAATTTCAACCATTAGTGACAATACCATTGATGTATATTCTCAATTAATAGAATCCGGTGATCGAGTAGAACTGATCGTTTGGATGGATTTAGGAGGTGCATTTTTATCTACTTATGATCATGTTGAAAAATCTAAATTTGGAGAAGCTTTCATCCTTGAGTTTGCGACCAATATGGAAAAAAAGAGAGTAGATAATTTCAGAAAGAGAGAAGAAGATAAACTAGGAGACTTACAAGGTGATTTGAAAGATATGAAAAAGGATAAAAGTAAGTTAGAGAAGGATATCGAAGATTATGAGAAAAAGATTGCTGAAGCAAGAAAGAAAATTGAAGAGAATGTTGCCAACCAAGGCAAGAAGGAAGAAGAGATTACAGTTCAAGAGAAATATGTAAATAGAGTGAAGGAAATTAAAGCGCAATTAGAAAATAAGAACTAGTATTTTTCACTCTGTAAAAATAAAAACATAAGGTGCTATCTTGATGGATAGCACCTTTTTTTCTTGGGACTGTTCTAGATTTCGTGTTTTTCAAGCGCAACTGCAACTTCAAAAACAATTTCAAATTTCTCTTTAACGTAAAAAAAAATCTTTAGCAACCTGAATATCAGTTAATCACAAGTCTCCGTTTTTAGGATTTGAGGTT
>CALKJE010000455.1 GCA_937995675.1 uncultured Saprospiraceae bacterium | reverse complement strand
GTACCTGCATCAATAACTGGGATCTGAAAATCTTCCAGCACTTCTACACTATCTATGGTTGAGCAACCATTGCCATTGTCCAAAGAAACAAAATAGTATTTGCCAGGATTAGTAACGTTATCAAGAATAACATCATTAGCTCCTGGTATAGGAGACTGAGTGTCATCAAGCCATTGGAATGTTATATCTGGACCACCTATCGAAAAACTTGCATCTAAACTGATCGATTGAACTGAACAGTTTAAAACTTCGGGTTCAAAAATACTTACTACAGGTTCTTCAAAATCTTCCAAGATTGTTATGGTCATAGAATTCTCACAATCTAAAACAGAGTCATAAGCTACAAGAATGAGCTGACCTGGTTGATCGACAAGAAAATCTAGACCTGTACCTGTTGAACCTCCTAAAATCCAAGTGTAGCTCACATTTGTTTGAGCTTCAGTAGAAGCCATAATGGTCGGATTTGCACAAGTTAAGAAAGGTGCATCCGGATCTAATGTGATAATTGCATCAGGGGTCGAAGCTTTAGCTAGACTAAAGATCGTAATGAAAAGTATATTACTTAAAAGTAGTTTTCTCATTAACTTATTAACCGTAAAAGTCAATTAAAGGTTGAATGCTTGCTTAACCTTTTTGACGTAATCTAATTTTTCCCATGTGAATGTTTCTACATTCATCGTTTTGGTTTTTCCTGAGCCATCCGTAAAACTTACCGTAAAGGGGGCACATCCGCTTGTTCCACTTGATGTAAATGCAGCTTGTGGGGCCGATGAGGTCGTTATTATTTGTTCCGTAGTTTCTGAACCACAATCATTCGTCGCAGTTAAAATAACTGTGTACTGACCATCGTCTGAATACGTATGGATTGGATTGGCTTCTATGCTACTTTCTCCATCTCCAAAATCCCAACTGTAGCTCGTCGCATTTGTTGACGTGTTTGTAAACGTTACGGTATTTTCATCTGAGCTACTTGTAAAGCTTCCAGTTGGACCAGCAAGCACTGTAATAAAATCCTCTGTATTAACGAATGAATTTCCAGCACTATTTATAGCCGTTAGACTTACGGTAAAATCACCAGGATTATCAAAAACAACTATTGGATTTTGATCAGAAGATGTCAGAGGATCTCCTCCTTCGAAAGTCCAATCCCAAGAAGTTGCTCCAATAGATTCATCTATAAAGTTAACTGTTAATGGTGCACAACCACTGACGACACTTGCTCCAAATCCAGCTTGCGGAGGAACTAGTAAAGAGATCGTCTGTGTAATTGCATTCGTACCACAATCGTTGAGCGCAATTAGCATGATGTCATAATTTCCACCTTGTGCATATGTATGCGTTGGGCTTTCCTCTGTACTGGTGTTTCCATCACCAAAATCCCAACTATAACTAGTTGCGCTAGTAGAAGTGTTGACAAAATTTACTTCTAGATCGTTTAGACCAAAAGTAAAATTAGGTTCTGGAATCCCCAATACTGTAATGTAATCAACGATTTCGTAAGAATCCGTCCCACTAGGGTTGAAGACGTCTAAAGTCACTGTAAACGTTCCGGGAATTGGAAATGAAACTGTTGGATTTTGGATGTTTGAGGTAGCGGGACTTCCTTCTTCAAAAGTCCAAAACCATTCTTCAGGTAAGTTGGTAGAATTATCTGTAAACTCTACAACTAAGGGAGCACATCCTGATATTACGTCACCTGAAAAATCAGCAGAAGGTGGTAAAATTATTTGAATAGTTCTAGTAGTTGTCTGTTCTCCACAATCATTAAAAACAGTAAAGACAACATCATAGAATCCGCTTTCTGAATAAACGTTATTGGGTTCAAATTCTGTACTAGTATTTCCATCACCAAAATCCCAAAGATAAGTAAATCCATTTTGAGAAGTATTAATAAAATCAACTAATCCTAAATCGATTGAAGTTTCAAAATCAGCGATTGGGAGCGGTGCAACATTTACAAAACCGTTGATAGTTTCTGAATCGCTTCCTCCAGCGTTGGTAACTTCCAATGTAACTGAATAGGTTCCTGCTATGTTGTAAGTAACAATAGGATTTTGATCAGAGGAAGTTGCTGGATCTCCTCCAGGAAAAGTCCAATTCCATGATTCAGGATCGTTGGAAGAATCATCAATAAATTCTACCACTAATGGTTCACAACCATCGCTTGGATTAGCAGTGAAACTTACGACTGGTGGTGGAACGTTAGATTGACAAGCAGTTAAACAACCACCGACGAGTCCTCCGGAATAAGCATTAATTGCATTAGTAGATTGATTAGACCAACAAGTCGAGGTATTAACAGAAGGAGACATGATACAACTATTGTTATTATCATGGAAAGAGTCGAAGTTGTGTCCTAATTCATGAGAAGTTAGTACTCTTAATGCCTGTGCGTTATTGGAAAAATCTTGAAGACAATGATACCGAACACTAGTACAAATAGCTCCCACCCAAGCGATACCAATTGTTGACCCATTAAAATCTCTATTCGTCCAATGTTGAGCAACATCAAAGGTTACGCTAAATCCACCACTATTTCCCCAAGCTCTAAATTCATCTAGTAAGTCACCTGCATTCGTAGTATTAGACCAAGGATCACAAGAACTACAATTGGAAACGAAATTTTCTACAATAACAAATCTTAGTTCATTGTTAAACTCATCATCGTAATTGGTTTGAACATTGTTCATTACCGCGATATTATGATTCTGAACATTTAGGCTTGAATTTCCATATTTAGTAAACATAGAAAAATCACTTGCGATCGCCATTTCTACCTCAAAACAAGGACCTACTGAAGATAGTGTATTAGAATTATTTTGCTTTTTTCCAGCAGCTTCAATTTCTGTTTTTCGTTGTTGTGCTTCGGTTACTCCACAAGATTTTCCAGATTGAGGAATCACATCCACTTCTTGGTATATCACAAATTGATCAGCAGGGGCATTTTGCACGAAGTAAGACAATGGCTCGATATAGTAGGTGGCGTTATCAGTTTCAACCAGTCCATAGAAAAATCCATCAGCAATAGTCAATCGAACATCTGATGCTTCTAGGTTTGCCAGTTGTCCTCGATAGGTGATATTTTTTCCTTTGTCTATTCTTTTAATTCCATCAGCAGTTGCCACTCTTAATACATACTGATCGCTACGGATGTCATATGCTTGCAGTTCAATATCCCAATTTATTTCATCGCTACCTTTTAATTTAAAATCAGAACGATCTGATCTACTTACGTGCTGATGAATTGCGTCTACCGGTAGTTGATATAAATCAAAATTATAAAATTGTTTTTCTAAAACTTGTTGAACATTGTTTTCAACAATAGAATTCGCCTTAAAGGTGGGAGATTGAGCACCAGCTACCGTTGTGAATAATAGTAGCATGAAGCTAAAGAGATACTTAAGCATAATGTAATTTTAGTAATTTCCAAAAATTGTTCTGAGAGTAGGTGCCTGAGATTTCTTCTTTAAACGAAAGAATCAAAGGTACAATAAGGTATTGACAATATAAAATTCTTCTTATACGCTATTATTGGATATGACAATAAATAGCTAATTATACTGTCTTTTATGTACTATTTCCTGCATTTAAGCTCTAGACATTTAGATTAAAAAATTGTATTTTTGGCTTGAATTTTTCTTTTAAAGATTCGATAACTCAACCAACCTCAACCCTCCCCCACTTGATTTCTAAAAAAAACGTCCTAAAGCTGTTTTTTAACTCTAGAAGAAATATTTTCAATTAAGCGTTTTTTAAATCCAAAAAGATGAATCGCATTATTCTTATTATAAGTGTTCTTTGTTTGTTTACCTCTAGCGCTTGCTATAAAGGAGGACCATCGGCCAGTAACCCTTGGAATAAAATTAATTTCAGTGCGCTAGGGCCGATTAGAACTATGCACGCCGCGCCTGTGGAAGTTCACGCCATTACTGATCAAGAGTTTTTTCGAATTGATTCGGATAATAATGTCATTGAAGAACGACCGATTGGTTTAGCAGCTGCCTATTTTGGTAGACCTGCGATGGGAGACTGGGTTTTCACGCGTTTTGTTGAAAAAAATGGTAAAAACGTTGCTGAATTTCATTTAACTAGAAATTCCAATCAAATTTTTGACTTAGTCGTCAATGATATCCCAGTACCTGCTGGAACAACTATTAGCTTAGAAGGAACAGCTGCCAAAGATGTAGGAGCCTTTAATGATAACTCCACTCAGCTAGCGTTTCCAGTTGAATTGAATCGTGCAAGTGGTAGTAATCTTGGCGTAGTCATCGTAGATATTACACTGAGTGGAACCAAAGAAGAGTTTATCTCTGTGGAGGTTATAAGCGTGGTGGATATTCCTGAGATGAGATCTAATGCTCAGTTCATGAGTAGCATTTCCTTTATTGGAGGTGCTTATTATATTACTCATCAG
>CALKJE010000454.1 GCA_937995675.1 uncultured Saprospiraceae bacterium | reverse complement strand
TACATACCAAATAGTTTTTCACCAAATGGAGATGGTAGGAATGATATCTTCTTTATTAATGGTGGACGAGGGATTAGTCGAATCAATTCTTTCCGAGTGTATAACAGATGGGGAGAAGTAGTATATTCAAATATCAATTTCCAACCAAATGAACCAGCAGAAGGATGGGATGGAATATTCCGAGGTAAGGAAGTGAATCCTGCGGTATTTGTGTACGTTGCAGAGATCTTATTTATCGATGGCTCTGAGGAAATGTATAGTGGAGATGTAACGGTAATGAAATAAGATTAGAAACGCTTAACTTAAAATATTGTAAAAGCTCATTAATTTGCGAAAGCGAGTTAATGGGCTTTTTTATGATCACGATAATTAGTGTAATTTAGCGCATCTAAACAGCGAAATTATTCATATGAAAATTCTTTTTCTTTCTCATTATCCTCATCTCCTGGGAGCCAATCGTTCTTTGTTTAGTCTGGTAATTGGTTTGCGAGAGAAAGGTGTATTGCCTCAAGTATGGTGTCCAGAAGAAGGTGATTTTACAAAGGCTTTAGAAGAAGAAAATATTAATGTAAGAATTTTTCCTTATCATAATTGGGCAGCTACTTTTATGCATCCTTCCTTTTTCCATTTACCGGTTGCTGCTTATCGAAACAATAATTTATTACCGACCTTAGCGCTAGAAGCGAAAGCATTTGGTCCTAATATTATTCATACCAATAGTTCTTTGCTTGGGGTTGGCGCTGATATTTCTGAAAAGATAGGAGTTCCTCACGTTTGGCATATTCGAGAGTTTGCTAAATTGCATTATAATATGCGATTCTTTCCAAATGAAGATGTTTTATTTTCGCGTCTAAAAAAAGCGAAAAAAGCTATTGCGATTTCTCAAGCTATTAAAAATGGAGTAGGAAAGGATACTGCGGGAATTAATTGGGAAGTGGTTTATAATGGTGTTTTAGATCATAATAAAATCGAACAATTTTTTGAAGTACCAATTATTGAGAATCAAGAAAAAAATGTCTTTACCTTTTTATGTGTGGGACTTTTACATCCTTCGAAAGCTCAACTTGAAGCATTAGAGGCTTTTGGATTGATTGCTGGAAAGTATCCAAATGCTCGCTTAAGGATTGTTGGGAATGGCCGCCGAATGTATGAAGCTAAATTAAAAGAAGTAGCAAAAAAGAAACGGATTACCGAACAAGTCAATTTTGTCGGATTCAAAAAAGAAGTAGCGGAAGAATATCATCGGTCAAATGTGGTGGTCATGTGCTCCCGAGATGAAGGTATGGGACGAGTTACTGTTGAAGCGATGTCTTACGGAAAGCCGGTGATCGGTTTTCGAAGCGGCGCTACTCCTGAATTAATTGAGGATGGGGTAGATGGATATTTGTATGCAAATGGCGCTCAAGGCTTGGCTGAAAAAATGGAATTATTATTAAGTGATCCTGCCCGTGCAAGTACGATGGGCAAAGTAGGACAACAAAAAGCTATTAAAAATTATACGACCCAAAAATATGTAGACGAAATGTATGATGTCTTTCGAGAAGTCTATCCTTTTTAGAAATTAAATTTATTTTCAACCCCTCATCGGAATTAATACTTATTTACTTTTCAATTGTCCTTTTTGATTCCAAACTGGTTTTGATTTTAATTCAAAACTATCTTCTTTTTTGATACTAGAACGAACGACTCTACGTAATTCTTCCGCTTTCTTAAATCCTACCAATTGTACCATCATCGCATTCCAAAACGGAATGTATAATTCTTTCGAATACCTTGGTTTAAAATCTTTAGGCAAATATTTCATATAAGAATCTGCCAAATCAAGATCTAATTCTGCTAGATAGCGGATAAAGCGATAAAAGGTTTGTTGATAAAAGAACTGATCAAATTCATAAAGTCCCGGTCGATTGCGCTTTAGCCAACGCATCATTTCCAACCTTAATTCTAAAAGTGTAATTCGAATTCCTCGTGGATCTCTTTTAGTAATCTGTCCTTTAGATCGTTCGCGGATAATCGTACTTACCTCAAAATCATATTCAGGTTGATCATTTTCTTTTAATATTCTAAAAATCAAATCATAATCTTGTTGAAAAGCTCGATCTTCTTCCCAACCATCTACCAATTTAAGGTATTTTTTATTCCATAAATTACAACAAGTATTTCCTTGTCTTAGTCCTTCAAAAACCCCTAAAAAAGGATCTTCCCACGGTTTGGTAATATAAGAGGTACCATCGAGCCGTAGATATTTAGGTGTGCCAACTAGTAGAGGCGTATCTTCTTTCACTAGTTTAATCTGACGCTCTAGTTTGTCCGGTAACATTAAATCGTCTGCATCCAAAAACTGAATCCACGTTCCTCTAGCTACCGATAAACCTAGATTTCTAGCACGAGATGCACCATGTCCACGCTCCTGAAGCACCCTAATTCTACTAGAATTAATCGCTGCTCTTTCTAGAATCCTCAGCGTCCCATCCGTTGAATTATTATCCACCAAAATTAATTCAAAATCCATATAGGTCTGAGACATCACCGAGGCAATGGCTTCTTCTATATAATCTTCAACATTATGACAAGGAATAATAACGGAAATAAACTGATTCATGGATGATTTGATTTTTTCCTAATAAGGAATGGCGATTAAATAAATTGAGATTTTAAGCAAACTATTTTTGAATCAATCAAAGAATTAAAATGGGCGTTATGCAGCGCATAACAACTATTTTGGTGATGCAGAGTGATACAAAAAGAGAAAGCATAAAGTCGTAATTTATTTGGTCAACATTCCTAAGGCAATATTCGTGCCTTTTGAACTGAAAAATGCTTAATTTTAGATAAAATTATTAATGATGATTACAGATATTAATCAACTAGACTTTGATAAAAAATATTCTTACGCAGATTACCTGACGTGGCATTTCGACGAGATGGTCGAACTGATTAAAGGAAAAATTTATAGGATGTCTCCGGCCCCAAATCGATTTCATCAGGAGGTTTCGGCTAATTTACATGGCTTGATTTGGTCGTATTTAAGGAAGAATCCTTGTCAGGCATTTTCGGCACCGTTTGATGTTCGATTACCTTTACCTATAGAGAAACAGTCAAATGATAAAATTGATACGGTAGTACAGCCTGATATATCTGTTATTTGTGATATAGATAAGTTAGATAATCAAGGCTGTAATGGTGCACCCGATTGGATAATCGAAATACTTTCAAAGGCGACTTCAAAGAAAGATTTAAACGAGAAATTTGACCTATATGAGAATGCTGGCGTTAAAGAATATTGGATAGTCCATCCTCACGAAGCAACGATATTAGTTTATCGACTTGACGAAAATGGAAAGTATCAGGCGCTTCAACAAAAACCTTATGTGAAAGGTAATCAAATTCCTGTAGGCATTTTTCCTAATTTCTATTTGGATGCAGATGAGATATTTCCGGAAAGGTGATAATGTATAATTTTTATAATGAATAATGCCCTCAATTGTAGAATACGATTGAGGGCATTATTAATTGTTCATTAACTCATTATTAATTACCCTTCAATACCCATACTTCTCCTTCCACTCCCGTCTCAATTTCTCCCGCACCTTTCCTTCCGAAGGATTATTTCCCGGATCATAAAATTTTGTTCCTTTTACGGCATCAGGTAGAAATTCTTGGATGACAAAATTTCCTTGATGGTTGTGCGCATACTGATAATCTTTACCATAATTTAAGTTCTTCATCAGTTTGGTAGGAGCGTTTCGTAAGTGGAGTGGAACGGGAAGCGCACCGGTTTCTCGTACCAATGCCATGGCTTCATTAATCGCCAGATAAGAGGCATTGCTTTTAGCAGAAGTGGCCAGATAGACAACGGCTTGTGATAAAATAATTCGAGCTTCCGGCATTCCAATGACTTGGCAAGCTTGAAAACAAGTCGTCGCCATTAATAAAGCATTAGGATTTGCCATACCAATATCTTCAGAGGCCGAAATTACCAACCGCCGTGCAATAAATTTAATGTCCTCTCCACCTTCCAACATTCTAGCTAAATAATAGACCGCCGCATTCGGATCGCTACCACGAATTGACTTGATGAGGGCAGAAGCTACGTCGTAATGATGCTCTCCACCTTTATCGTAGACTACGATATTTTTTTGGACTAGATTTTTGACCAATTCGTTGGTGATGACCATTTCTGTTCCTTCCGAAAAGTTAGCGACCAACTCTAAAGTATTATACAATTTACGAGCATCACCACCAGAGTATTGTAATAAAGCGTCGTACTCTTCGACCCGAATATTTTGTGTTTTTAGATACTCATCTTGTGCAATAGCATCATCGACTAACCGAATTAGTTCTTCTTTTTCAAGATGATTTAATACATAAATTTGAGCACGTGAGAGTAGGGCAGGGATGACTTCAAAAGAAGGGTTTTCGGTCGTCGCTCCTATCAGTGTGACGATTCCTTTTTCTACTGCTCCCAGTAAAGAGTCTTGTTGCGACTTGCTAAAGCGATGAATCTCATCAATAAAAAGTACTGGATTCGGTCGATCAAAAAAAGTAGACTTTCTTGCTTTCTCAATCATTTCGCGAATATCCTTTACCCCTGCATTGATTGCACTAAGGGTAAAGAAAGGACGCTCTAATGTATTTGCAACAATACCTGCTAACGTAGTTTTACCAACGCCCGGAGGACCCCATAAAATAAACGAAGGAATTCGCCCAGAATCAATGGCTTGTCGCAAAACAGCGTTAGGACCAATTAAATGTTTTTGACCGATATAAGTATCGAGCGTTTTAGGTCGCATTCGTTCAGCAAGGGGGCGCATGTAGTAACACTTTTTCAGTTAGGAATAACAAAGCCTTTTCCCATGGGAAAAGGCTTTGCAATTTTATTAAAAAGATCTACCTTTCCGGTAGTCAGGCATTATTAATTCTTCATTATCAAATTCTTCATTTTTAAAAACGAAGTTTTAAAAAAAGAATTAACTATCCTTATTTTCATCCTCATCTTCTTGTACCTCTTCTTCATCGTTGCCGTCGTCTAACAACATGATGTCATCACTTTCTTCGACAATAATCGCATCGTCAATGACAGGATCACCGTCACCATCTTGATCATCAAAACCTTTTATTTCTCCAGTGAAAGGAGTGTCTTCTTTTTTAGTATCAGGAAGTGGAAGTAATTCTAATACACCATCTTCTTCCGGAGTTGTAGGAGGAGGTGGTGTATTTACCTTACCAGTTCCGTGGTAATCTCCTGCGGCATATTTTTCAGCGCGAGCAAAGAAATCATCTTTGTCGTCGAGCATGCTTGTATCATCTCCAAAGACACCTCTTTCGTCACGATTTTTTACACGCTCGGCTAAGTCGCGTTCCATTTTGTCAAGATCGCTCAAACTATCTTCGATCTTATCTTTTGCTGCTTCCGCTTCTGCTTTTTCAAATAAATCGTCTGCCTTTTCTTTAAAAACTGCTCCTTTTTCTTCTGCAATTTTTTTAGCATCGTCAAAAAGCTCACTGCCTTTTTCTAATATTTTTCCTCCAACTAAGGTACTTGCTTGTCCCGCTTT
>CALKJE010000453.1 GCA_937995675.1 uncultured Saprospiraceae bacterium | reverse complement strand
CTGGTGGTGATAAGGTAGTGATGGTAATAGAAGCAGTGTCTTCAAATCCAGGGAAGTTCGTATTCGTAACAAAAACAGAGAAATTGTAAACTTGATTTGCCTCTGTTCCTGTAAAAATAGGATTAGCAATATTATAATCATTTAAAGTACCACCAGGAGGATTAGTAGGATCATCTTCCCAACGGAAATCCGTACCACCTGTAGCCAATAATTGTAGTTCAGTATTTGGACAAACCAAAGTATCTCCTGGAAGAATATCTGCGACAATGGCATTGTCATTAATAACCATAATAGTTTCAACGGTAGAACATCCAGTAGCGGAAGTCACGGTAACTGAATATTCCGTATCACCCGTTGGTGTGGCAACAGGCATTGCTAAAGTTGGATCATCCAATGTCGCAGTTGGTTCCCAATTATAGGTATAAGGCATTGTACCATTACTAGCAATTACACCTAAAGCGGTACTACCTCCAGGCATCACATATACCGTATCAGGTGCATTGATCATCACTCCTAATCCTCTAATAATATTAATCGTATCGCTAGAAATACCGCCACAAGCTGGACGTGTAGTTTCTAAGATATAGGATAAGGTATCTTCCATTGCAGCATTGTGCGGAATCGTCACATCAGGATTAGGAATATCTGTTGCACTTAACAAACTTGTAGTGGCAGGTGCAATCGCTCGCCAATTATAAGTATACCCCGTTAATCCTAAACAGGTAGGATCTCCCAGAGTCGTATTAATTGTCATTGGCGTAACTGCACAGAAAAGCTGATCATTTCCAGCGTTTAGCAATTGAGGTTCACCAAGTGGAAATTCACTGGTTTGACACAATCCTAAACCTAAGGTATCAAGCTGAACGATTAAGCCACAAGCCTGAGCAGAGGTAACGGGTACATCATGTGCATAAGGCAAACTTCCTCCGCTTAGAATTGGTCCCATTTCTACATGAGCACTAATTTCTGGATCACCTGGACTAACCGTACCATCATTATCCATATCGTAAAAATATCGAATGGTAAAATTACTGGTAGGAAAATCAGATCCTGGGTTATTAATCTGTCCAGCAACGGTGACGATCTCTTGATCTCCAGCACTACAAACACTAGTTAAACTACCCATATCAATATCTAATAGATTTTGCAGTACAGGTAATGCTGTAGTTGAACCTTCATTACTAGAAGTAATATCATCAATATCACAAGATATTCCCTCACTAGCACAGAATAAAGTAGTTCGATGAATAGTAAATAGATTTACATCATAATTATTAATCGCACAATCAATATCCGGCGAAGTTACAGATGCAGTAAATCTAATACTATCACCTTGTAAAACTCCAGCTGGCAAACACCACACAACAGATTGCATACCTGAATTAATCTCGGTCGCTGGCTCTATATTATTTGTCCAAGTTCCTGGTGTCACTACCGTAGTAGAGTTTAGGTCATATAAAACACCAATTGGTAGTTGTAAACTTACTTTATCGGTGGTATCTGTAGGATCAATTGCCCGATTGACAACGATGATCTCTAATGTTGAGCTTTCCCCTGGAACCAATGCTGATTCTGTTGTAAATTCAATATCAAATATTTTATTTCCCGTAGGTTCAGCTCCATCAATTTCTAAAGGCAATGTTTCCCCTGTTTCAAAGTTGGTCGTATCTCCACAACCTTTTATTCCTTGGAAACTATAATAAGATAATGAACCACTAGTATAATCACAATCTGTAACGAATTGATATCGGATAACCATTTCATTAGAATCTGGCACCAATGGATCAAAACCTTTCAATCCATTATTATCCAAGTAAGGATGAATTTGACTGAAATCGGTAAACTCGTAAACATCTCCTCTAGATTCAGTTCCCACAAAAATTGGATCAGCAGCTATTGGAATAAAAGGAGCATTGGAAGGATAAGCTATTTCAAAACTACCTGGAACAAAGGTCATTCCTTCTCCTGGTAAAATGATTTGTGTATTTACATCAAAAGCAGCTCCTCGTTGTGTATTTCTTAATAAAATCGCAATTCTACTGGTATCACAAATCGCAGGATCGGTAGTTGGTTGCTCCACAATATTCGCATCTAAAAATGGATCTAATGCAATTACTGATAATGGTAATTGTAGATCGCTACAAGGTGGATAATCTTCTGGATTCCAAGTAGGGTCGGTGTATGGAGTACAGTTCCATCCTGTACGCGCCGTTAGGTGGGAAGTTCCACAAGTATTTACGACTGCTTTTACCAAATAAGTATTACAGATTTGATTCAAAGGATTGGTTCCATTTGATTGCAGTAACCCTGGACTAAAAGCATAAAAATTATCTGACGCAGCACCATACTCGCTAATTGTTAAGTTAACCGGAGCTGATGGAATACTAACATCCTGAATAGATACGACTCGAATATCCGTTCCTGCTTGTTCTAATGCTAGCCAAGAAACGCCTGCATCTGCGGTAAAGGAAGTATTACAATATTGGAATTCCCAAACTGCCGTATCTCCCAATAATTCGAAATTAGGATCAGACACTGGATTCAATGAAAAGGTTGGTGGATCGGTATAAAAGATATCATTATCTTTTGTATCTGTGATTGGTAAAACACAAGAACCGTCTCCGATTACACTTGCGTAAAAACGATCTTTAAAATAAATCGTAGGATCAAAATTATATTGATTGTTACCATTGGCACTTGCGTTTGGTGATTTACAATCAGGCACCACTCTTATTCTAAAATTGAAAGAATAAGATTGTACTAAATTTAGAGAAGGTACGGCGGTTAGCGTATCAAAATAAGCGACATAAACAGTATCCGAAACGGTCTCAAATCCAGGTACTGGGAAATAATTATTTCCATGAATTGGGTGACCTGGAATAGATACTTCTGCTTCAAATACACTGAATCCATCAAGGACTTCTCTTTCGAAATCAAAGCGAATAGAATCAATGGAAATTGCTTGTCGTATTTCTGTTCCAAAGAAATCAGAAAAACCATTATTAACCGTTACTAATTGATAATTTAAATAAGTTTCTTCACAACCTTCCGGCATGGAGTTACTACTCGGTACATTGAAAACTGTTTCAGATTTAGCCATGGTAAAATTGTCTCCAAAATTATCACAAGCGAACTCTGTACCGTTGACATCAGCATAAGCATATGCTCTTAATTTTGGTACTTGTAAAAACTCAGTAGTAAATGGTCCATCAGGATTGATAGAGAAGTTACCGATAAATTCTACCGTATCCATTGCCACCAAAGTTAATCCGTTATCGATTAGACATTGGTCCAAATCAAAGGTTAAGATTTGCGTACTATCAACGGTAACCGTCGTCAGGTCAGCAGAAGTAACAGGACAATTGTATTCATTTCCACTGTTGGTAATTCTTACCGTACCAACATCAAAAAGAAAGGTCTGATCTGTAGACATGGTTCCATCAATATTGTTATAAGAAATAACAACTCCAATACTATCACTAACTGGTGCATCACCAATGATATTCATTAAACGCATTTCTACTTCATCACAAGACAAACCAACTTTAGTGTTAGCCATTGCTGGATCAAAAGGCGTAGTATAAGTATTGTCCGTAAATCCAAAACTGGTTCTATTGATTTCAAATCCGGTAGTTTGCACTCCCACTGGACAAACAAAAGTTCCTGGTGGACAAGGTGGAATCGTCGCGTGTAATTTAGGCCCTTCTAAATCTCCACACCACCAAATATGTTCACAATCACAAGATGGACAAACATAGCTAAAGGTAGTTGGGAAAACCGTTTGTCCGAGATCAGCAGTACAATCACCAGCAAAACCAATTTCTACGACAAACTCACCCCCAATAAATGGCGTGGTTGAGGCATCATAAAGAATCGTTAAAGTGTCATTGCTCATAGATTCGCTAATCATCGGGACAGAAAAACTACTTCCATTTCGATATAGGTTTGAAGCCGATGGAATATGTCGAATACCAGGTGGTAAAACGACCGAAACCTGCCAAACTTCATTCCCATTACAATCTTTATCAAAAGAGAAAACACCTCTTGTTTGCGTATGTACTAGTACGAAAGTATCTTCTTCCACAAAAGCATCTGGTGGTGTGAAATTTTCTACCGTACTTCGTGTATTACTGGAGCTAAAATATCTTTCCTCTAAACGTACTAATCGTTCTGAACATTGATTAGAATAATCAACTCTAGTATTAAAACTAACAGAGAATGCATTGGCACATGAGCCGTCATCTCCAGGTTCTGTTGCGGCAGAACAATCAAATTCATAAAAGGTAACGATTTCAAAAGTATCATTCTGAGCAAGGTCATCAAAATAACCATCGCCATCTAAATCATCTAACCCACCTGGACCATCAGGGTCGGTCGTAAAGGCAGCATTTCCATCTAGAAAATTAAGTACCAATGGTGCCGGAATATCTACTCCAGCAATTCGAATTCCAGTGA
>CALKJE010000452.1 GCA_937995675.1 uncultured Saprospiraceae bacterium | reverse complement strand
CTCGAACCAGGATATGTTGGAATGTATGTTTGTGGACCTACCGTTTACAGTGATGTCCATTTAGGTAACTGTCGTACCTTTGTTAATTTTGACGTAATCTACCGGTTTTTGAAATATGCTGGATACAAAGTTCGATACGTTCGTAATATTACCGATGTAGGTCACCTTGTTGGGGATGCAGATTCGAATGCAGAAGATAAAATTTCTAAAAAAGCTCGTCAGGAAAAATTGGAACCGATGGAAGTAGTTCAACACTACACCAATGGCTTTCACGAAATGATGGATATTTTTAATACCCTGCCTCCAAGTATTGAACCACGAGCTACGGGCCATATCATCGAGCAGATCGAAATGGTACAGCAAATTATAGACAATGGATTGGCCTACGAAAAAAATGGATCCGTCTATTTTAATACGGTGAAGTTTGCGAATGAAAACGAAGTGTACGGAAAACTTTCCGGCCGAGTGATCGAAGATTTAATGTCTGAATCTAGAGATGATCTAAAAAATCAAAGCGAGAAAAACCATCCTTCTGATTTTGCTATCTGGATCAAAGCAGATCCTTCTCACTTAATGCGTTGGAACTCTCCTTGGTCGGTCGGATTTCCTGGCTGGCATCTTGAATGTTCTGTGATGAGTACCAAATATTTAGGTAAAACATTTGATATTCACGGAGGAGGAAATGATTTGAAGTTTCCACATCATGAAAACGAAGTAGCCCAAAATTTTGGTGCTTGTAATTGCGCACCTTCCAATTATTGGATGCACGCAAACATGCTACTCATGAATGGGAAGAAGATGTCGAAGAGTGACGATAATAGTATTACACCTGATGAGTTGTTTACGGGTAATAGTTCGCATATTTCTAAAGCTTATAGCCCAATGGCGATTCGCTTTTTTATGTTGCAGTCACATTATCGAAGTACCCTTGATTTAACGGATGATGCTTTATTAGCTGCCGAGAAAGGATTCCGTCGATTGATGGAAGGCAATAAAGTATTAAAAGATTTGACCAGTACTCATAAGGAGGGGCCTGCAGCTTTAGATGCAGAAATTAATGAATTAATAGATCAAGCGATCGAACATATGTACGATGATTTTAGTACACCGACCGCGCTTGGGAAACTCTTTGAAATAGTACCTAAAATCAATGGCTTAAAAGATGGACACTTGTCTTTGGCCGATGTTTCTACAGAAACTTTGGAAAGATTAAAAACTATTTTCCACGATTTTATTTTCGATATCTTCGGATTAAAAGATGAATTGGAACAAAGCAATGGAGATGGAACACTCGACGGATTAATGCAGTTGGTAATTGACTTGCGTCAAAATGCCAGAGCAACCAAAGACTGGGGAACCTCCGATAAAATTCGCGATACCCTTGCTGCTTTAAAGATCCAATTAAAAGACGGAAAAGACGGAACCGACTGGAGTAAGATTTAAAATAAAACATCATGAAATCAATGAATCTATTTGGATTTGCAAAGCGCATTGTTTTACCATTTGCCTTGGCGATTATCATTAATATTATTTTCTCTTTTGTTTTTTTAGGTGGATGGCTTAACGGGGCTACCTTATCTAGCACTCCGATATCGTTGATGATTTTTGCTGCTTTTCTTATTTTATTTCCAGCTGCTTATGCATGGTTGATCAAGTCTTATACCTTTGATCGAGGCGTTGAATTTTTATATAAAAATGCAAATCCGGTTACAGGAAAAGTAATAGATAAAGTGGTTTCTTCCATCGTTTTAGGAAAGCAAACCATCGATGATAGCCCGGAAGTAGTAGGGAATGCTTTGAATGGTGCAGCAGATTTTGTAAAAAGCTTAGATGATCCATTACCGAAGAGTTTTAAGAAAGTATTGACGATGTTATTAGATCGTGCGCCGATTATTAGCACGCTTCGAGATATTCAAACGACCACAGAATTTACGCCAGAAAATCTACCGTCTATTCAGACAGAAGTAAAGGCGAGTGTTAATAATTATGTGGAGAATGAGCTATTAGGCAATTCTAGTATTTGGGTTTGGTTATTGGTCATTGTAAATATTTTATCCATTGCAGGCGCGTGGTATTATTTCGCCTAATTTTTTAACAAACCTCTATTATCATCTTTTTGTTTTCCAAGTCAAAAATTGAGACTAAGAAAGACAAGCAGCAAACGTACACTATGTATAAGAATATTTTTTTCCTTAGCCTAATGATCATCAGTGCTTTGTTTTTTACACACTGTAAATCTGAACCCAAAGTAATCCCACCACCGCCGGTTAAAAATGTGGTTGTTCCTAAATTTGAAAAAGATTCAGCATATCAATATATTGCTCGTCAGGTTGCATTTGGTCCACGGGTTCCGAATACGGCTGCTCACCAAGCTGCAAAAAATTACCTTTCAAAAACTTTCAAATCTTTTGGTGCTACGGTGATTGAACAAGATTTTATTGCTACGGCTTACACCGGAACAAAGTTGAAGTCTACCAATATTATTGCGAGTTATAATCCTGGTCATGCTCGTCGAGTTGTATTGGCTGCTCACTGGGATTCACGTCATGTTGCAGATTATGATCCAGATAAAAATCGTCAAAATGAACCAATTTTAGGAGCAGATGATGGTGGTAGTGGCGTAGGCGTTTTGATGGAAATTGCTCGGACGATTCAAAAAAATCCAATCAATCTTGGAGTCGATATCGTATTATTTGATGCAGAAGATTATGGCGAAAGTCAAGGAGAAGATATTACTACTTGGTGCTTAGGATCACAATACTGGAGCCGGAATCCACATGTTTCAGGTTACGGAGCTGATTTTGGAATCCTGCTAGATATGGTGGGTTCTAAAGGAGCTAGATTTACAAAAGAAGAAGTTTCTCGTGCCTTTGCGCCACAGGTGATGGACAAGGTTTGGAAGCTAAGTCAAAACATGGGATACGGTAATTATTTTGTAGATGATCATACCCGTCAATTAGTAGATGATCATTTATTTGTAAATAAGATTGCAGGTATTCCGATGATCGATATTATCAATCGTCCTGCGGATACAGAAACTGGCTTTGGTCACTACTGGCACACGCATGCAGATGACATGAGTGTGATTGATAAGCAGACCTTGCGAGCCGTAGGGCAGACGTTATTGGCGGTGATTTATCAGAAGTCGGCTGGGAGGTTTTAGGATGAGGAGTGGATTCAGTGAACTTGAGGAAGCGTCCTTTATTTCACTGAATCCAATATATAAAAAAAAAAGCGCTCATCCTTAGGCAAACACGTCAGAAGAGCATCAAAAAATCCGGACATCCACCAATCCGCACATCCGCCCGCCCGCTTTCGCGGTTCCTTTCCTTGCCGCATTGTCATGCGTCACCCTTCTTCCAGTCGGGATCGGTCAGTCACCATCCGGATCAAACTCAATAAACTCCTCCTCTTCGTCTAAATCTGGCTCAGGAATTTCAGGTTTTTTAGGAGCAGGTTTTTTCTTCTTCTCAGCTTGACTAGGAATATGTACGGTCTCTTCTAGAAACTCTCCGTTTTCCGTAAAGCCTTCGATAAATTCAGGATCATCGGTTGGTTCTTCAATATCAACCTCATTAGGAGACTTATCTTCCCATGCCTTAGGTTCATTAATGGTGGCGATCTTCTTACCAAAGGCAGCTTCTAATTTCTTTTGAATCGTCCGTTTTCTACGATCTGATTTAGCAAAATTCTGTTTTACACTTTTTTTGTCTGATTTGGTTTTATATTTTTCAATATTACCATAGACACGGTAGTATAAATTAAACCATCCTTTTCGCTTTGCTTTGTGAGGACGTTTGTCTGGATTGTATTTTTTGAATTTTGAAAATAATACTTGTCCAGCATTGATCTTGATATTATAGTTGAAATTATTATCAAAACGGTGTTCACCACTTAGCGTCAAATTCAAGGCATTAGATTGCATAAACATCGCCGGAATGTATAACCTACTTTTTCTAATTTCAAATAAATTATGTAATCGCGTAAACTTGATATGCTTTAAATCTTTCAATTTTACGTAAGTGGCAAAATCATAAAACATTTCAAAATTATAGAGCTCCCCATTTTCAATATCGACATCGCCATAGACACGCAAGTCATCGTATAAAAAGGTTCCATCTGGCGCCCACTTTGCACTAAAGGCCATCTTGGCATTCATGTCTCCTCGTACATGGCGATACTGTAAAACTTCCTGACCGAAATTTTCTGCTTGTCGAAAGAATTCCTGAACATCTACTTGTTCACAAATAAATTTTCCTTCGAGATACGGTCGATCCTTAAAAAACATTTTTCCATCTAAAACAAAACGACCATCCATCGCATTGGTACTTCCCTTGATGCTCATTTCATTGTTCTCAAATTCAATGACTCCTTTAAACTTTTCTCCTTGGATATAATTATGATTAAACTTCTTTACTTCCGCATTAAAAGATCCTTTCAATAATTTGGTAAATCTTTCTAATCGTAAATTCTCTTCTACATGAATGGAGTCGATGACACTACGAGAAACAATAGACCCTTCAATTTCCGTTTTAGTCATTCTAATCAATCGATCTAAATCAAGTGCATCTGCTTTCAGATTACTTTGGAAAATCAACTCTGCATTTTTCGTGTTTTCTAAATCAGCAAACAAAACAGGGAGGAAGTTGACAAATTTACCATCCAACTCAAAGTTGCTGCCCGCACCTTCTACTTCTACATCTTTTAGAATCATACTATTGTCAATCAGCTTGACAATCCCTTTATCTACGATGATTTTTTCTTTGTTGATTTTTAATTCTGCATCGTCAAATTCAAGTACGCCGGATGTTTTGACTCGGCCGATCCTACTAGGACTCAGCATATCATTATACTTTCCTTTCAGTCTAAAGTTTTTTATTTCAATTTCTCCATCTCCACTCTTGATCGCAGGGTGATCCAATAATCCGTGTACAGAAGCAAGCGGTAAAACACCATCTACCGTAAAGTCAACATATGGATCGTCTAGGTTGGAAACTTTTAATTTTGACTGAATAAGTTCTCGATTGAAATATCCTTTAAAATCCGCAATCTCAATAATTGATTTGGCTTTTTTACTATTATCAAAGGCGGCGGTAAAATTGACATCTTTTAAGGAGTGAGCAAGCTTTGGACCGCTGATACGTCCATCCGTCAACTTAAAATCTACCTTCATATCCGGTGTTCGCTTCTGATCGAGTACACCGTCAATTTTGGCAGTAACTACAAATTTTCCAGAAATATTAAATCCTTTTAAATAATCTTGATATCCTTCTGGTAATAACCCAATCATCGTTTTTAAACTACTTTCTTTGGATACCAGATTTAAATCAAAATGAGTTCCTTGTTTTTTATTGGTAATGGTTCCATCAACGCTAAACCGATTTTGCTCAATGCCTACATCGACATTTTCTAATTCATAGACACCAGTAGCTAGGTTTACTTTTATCTGCGCATCGTAGTCTAGATTTTTTCCCGCTAGATAGCGGCCTTCAGGTAATTCAATAAATTCCGATTCTAGATTGGCAAAACTGACCAACGAGAATTCTTCACTAGAAAATTCTCCAGAAGCAAGTGCGTCTTTTACCAACATCTTTACTTCCTGTTCCGCACGATCATCTACATAGATTAACTCTACATCTCGTAATTCTGCTTCGTTGAGTGAAATAGATAATTCAGATCCACTGTCTTCTTCATCGGTTTCAGTTCCTTTTTTTAAAATATCATAATTACCCCTTCCTTTTTTATCAATATGAACAAACAAAGCCCCGTCTTCAATCACCATTGAATGAACCTTAATATTTGAACCAAAGAGACTAAATAATCCAAATCTAAAAGATAGATTAGCGGCCTCCATCAGCGTTCCTTTGCGATTATCGTCAAGGGTTACGGTATGTAAATTGGCGGAAGCATTCGGAAATCCAGAAAGTAAGGAGAGTTCAAAATCACCTACGGCTAGCTCTGCATCTAGTTGTCGGTTAATCTCTGTGATTAGCTTACGGCCAATTTGTTGCTCAAAAAAACCAGCAATAATGGCAGCAGTACCAATTAGCAGAAAGAGTGCTACAATCAGGAATAAGGTGAATTTTTTTACAAAACGCTTCATGGATTCAATAAATAAAACGGATAGTGGGACCGTTATGGGTGAATTGTGGTTGTTGAAACATGCTCTAAAATGAGCAGTCTTTTGCAGGGGAGATTATCCAATTCCAAAGATAAGCCTTTAGAACGTAGGTATGGGAGAAAATATTTTGATAATTTTAACAAAAAGACTTGCATTACTATCATATTGAAACTATATTTGCATCCGCTTTAAGGGGCGATTAGCTCAGTTGGTTCAGAGCACCTCGTTTACACCGAGGGGGTCGGGAGTTCGAATCTCTCATCGCCCACAAAAAAATTAGTCTTTACGTCATCGCACGTAAAGACTTTTTTTT